>JBLNGL010000414.1:0-4727 GCA_050264735.1 Ignavibacteria bacterium
AATTGATACTCCCCCGCTCGATAAAGAACATGTAGAACAAGAATTAATTGAGTTAATCAAGACAGCAGATCTTATACTTTTAATGATTGACTTACAGAGAAAATCAATTGAGGAGTTTGAAGATGCCGTTGAAATACTTGAACATTACCATATTGCTTCGCCTTCTAAAAAGCTTGAAAACATTGAACAGAGAATACTCCGTATTCCTTTTATCGTCGCAGTAAATAAAGATGATGCTGAGGGATTGGTTGAAGATTATGAAGTTCTGAATGATCTTTTGCATGATGAATGGATTCTGATTCCTATCTCCGTAAAAACAGGCAGGAATATAAATCAAATGCTTGATTTTATAATCAGGGAAATGAAGCTGATCCGTGTTTATTCAAAACCGCCTGGGTATGAAGCGGATGAGACCGTCCCCTTTATTCTGAAAAAAGGAAGTACTATTGAAGAGTTTGCTGCAAAGGTGCACAAAGATTTTTTAGAACATCTGAAAACCGCACGCGTTTGGGGGAAAGGTGTATTCAATGGTCAGCTTGTCGGGCGAGATCATGTTTTGAATGACGGTGATATAGTGGAGCTGCATTTATAGAATAAATCATTGCCATTCAATGTCATTCAGTGTCATCCGTAGGTTGTTGGAGGTTGGTTGTTGAAGGTATTGTTTATTGTTCCGGATTATTGACAATGACCGCTGCTAAATCTATTTTTAACTTAACATAATTACTTTACATAAATCTTATTCGTTCTGTAGATAATTACGGCACTTAATTCTCTTCTGAAGTGCAGCCGGTGGTTGCAGGTATTCTGCAATTTTATTATTCTTCTCTGTATAATGAACAGTGCTTAATTTTTAATTCATTAATATCTTAAATTAAAAAAAGAGTAAAAAAATGTTTGGATTAGGTACCGGCGAAATAATCATAATAATTCTTGTTATCACGCTTCTTTTCGGTGCAAAAAAAATTCCGCAGCTTGCCCGAAGCCTCGGCAATAGTTTAAGTGAGTTTAAAAAAGGAGCTAAAGATATTGAAAATGATGTTGATAGCACTGATGAAGAAGCGAAGAAAATTGAAAGTAAAAAATCTTAACCTGACTGCAGGGTAATGAACTTAAGAATTGTCAATAAGCTTAGCACTTAATGTCCATCCTCCTTGTTTTATTCAATTCCTATTTCTAAAGTTTCTGCATCAGCACCATCAATAGATCCCAGATTAAGCCCTTTAAAGGATGGTCTGTCGTAACGATGATGGTTGTTTTGAATGCTGACAAAAATGGCAGGATTCAAATCATCATTGAAGTTTTTAATATGAGATAAGGTAAGTTTAAGTTTACTTAAGTCATTTGAACTAATCGATCTGCTTAACTTAAATATTATCTGAGAAGTGTCGGAATTAAATATTCTGCTGTTTACAGGCTGAGATTCGAAATGCAGGCCGCAGATGAATTTTCCCGACATAATGTTATTCATTTTCAATTTAAGCGGTTCGGGAAGTTTTATCCAGATATAATCAATATTATTATTTGTATTTACCAGGGCATATACAGTCAGCTTACCTTCAATATCTGAAAATAAAATTTCCGGATTAAGGGCAAGAGCAATCCGCCTGAACTCTTCATTTATTCTGTCTGCCTGATTTCTCAATTCGAGTTTTCTATGCTCTGCTGCTTCTTTGCTTACCAAAACCGTCTGGTCCTTTGAAGCTTTAGCCATTCCGTATTCATAATCAACTAATGTTTTATAATATTCTGATTCTGCATTAACATAATCATTCACAAGATTTTGAAAATCAGAAGTGTTAAAATTTGTTTCATTGGCCGGTAAGCTTGTGGAGATAATCTTATTGCTTTCTGAAATACCGGAATTTATTAATTGATCAAATGACCCGAATCGTGAAGTAGTAAACATTATTGAACTTAATATGTTATAAAATATTCCATCCAACTTCACTACATTCTTATTCTTAGCTTGTTCATCGCTATTAATATCTGATCTTTTCATTCCGGCTAAATAAAGCTCATACCTGCTGTTGTTTTTAAAAACATCAATTCCGTTCATATTTATGTTCAGGATGTCATCTTTTTTAAAGACATTCAATATCTGATTTTCCGATAAATGATTCTGCCATGTTTCTTCATCCGGGAATAACGTGCTGCTTTCAGCTGATAACCAGCTTAAATTAATATCCGGTACAGGAGTGAAATTTCCGTCAGTATCTTTTAAATAAACCTTTATTTTGTGTTCTGCAAAATTATTACTGCCGAAAAGGGTTTTAATATATCCCCGTTTAAAACGGATCTGGATCGGGTCTTTGACATAGACATTATACTCCCGGTTTAATGGTAATGACCATTTGATATAAGGATTCAGATTTTGAGGAGGAGATTCTGTCTGAAAATAAGAATAGCTCGTCCAGAGAGTGTCCAGTTCATTCAGGCTCTGCTGGTATAAACCGATAATAATATTTTTCACAGGAGTGTCTTCAATATTGGAGGGAATTACTTCTCCATCCGATTTAGTCTGAACCTCAATTTCATAATAACATCCCGGCTTGAAAATATTATTATCCCTGAAAGGATCGCCTGATTGGAGAAACGGCGGGAATATATTTTTCTTGTTGGACTCACAAATTTTCCGGTTTATTTCAAAATCGGCTTTAGCTCTTTCAGTTATATAGCAGATAGATTCTACCTGTATACCTTCCTTGTTTTCCGAATCAATAACCAGGCAGTCAAAGGAATTATTGTCTGCGGTTATTTTAATTCTGCTGCTGCTTCGTTCGGTATTATTTTTTATAGGAATTGAGCAGGTTATATCCTGTGCCTTCCCTTTTTTTGAAGACTCTTCAATGATCCTGGCTAATTCCTTCTGTTTAGGAGCAGAAAAAGTTGTGATGTCTAGTTTATCTATTTTATTGCAGAAAGTAATTTCAGCAAAGATTACGCTTTCGGCGAAGGATACTTTCAAATCATCAAAGGACTGAAGACAGGATTTATCTATAACAATCTCATTGCTGCTTTCAAAAATAAGATCAGACCATTCAACAGGATTTCTTTTTATTGTTTTACCTGAATGCTTAAAATCTATACAAAGCATCAATGGTTCTTTTCGGGTGCATATCATAAGATCAGGATAGTCCTCGAGGATTTGTTCCGATAAATGAGTTTGATCTGGTTCCAGCTGCATCATTAGATTGCCTGTCATTCCTGAATAATGCATTGTGTTGCTGAGTGGATTTGTAGTCATTAATTGCAGTCTTCTGGATGAAGGAGCTGAAGGTGATGCCGGATCATTTTCAGCAAGCCATGCACCGACTACAGGTTTATTATGATTTTGTTCAGTGCTGTAAATGATTTTCCACCCAGAATTATCATTTTTATTTTTCTCCCTGATAATTATCTTTTCTAAATTGGGAGTAAACCTAATGGCTCCGACATCATAAGTTTTAAGTCCGCCGGGATGCATAATAAACGAATAGTCCTGGTTCATTTCATGTTCAAAGGAAAGAACCGGATTAATGTCGCAGCCGGCTTTAGCTGTATTGTTTAGATATTGTTCTTCATTCTGCCTGCCTATTATTGTTTCTTCTTCAATTTTCAGACTTTTGCTTTCAGTGGTGAACCTGCTGAATAAACTTACCGATGTAAGAAGATTGTTTACCTGTAAGTTCACTTCAGGTATAGTTAACTCGTAATGAAATGTATCTTCATAATCAGGAAGCGGATCAGGCAGATTTGCATATAAATCTAAATCTGCCTGTAATGAAAACGGACTGGGGCCTTCAACGGAAATGTCTGCTTCAGCTCCGATTTCAACTTCGAAATCCAATGCTTTTATATCAATTCCTGCATCCAAAAAAGCGCCGCCGGAAAACTGTTCCGGCTGAGCCGAAACTTCACCATCGCCGCCCAAATTTATATGAGCATCAAACCGGATACATTCTTCGCCCCATAATGGGATATCAACACAGATATCTTCAATCTTTGGTTTAACGCTTACTTCAACACCCATTCGGGCCCTTAAGCTGTCTTCATCAATCATATCCAGCATAAGGTATGCATCTGCTTCAACCACATTCAGTACATTAGCTCTTATTCTTCTGTCTCTCGGCTGATCCTGCCCCAGGTACAAATGCCAGTTTGTTATATCTTTAAAATCAAAGAAAGCTTCTACACCGGCATAAGCATCCACCATATCTTCCACAATTTCCGCCTGAGCTTCAATATTGAATTGAACAATTTTTTCTCTTCCGTCAAATATAGCCGTTACACTGAAAGGGGGTTCGGCATTGGGGTTAGGATTTAATCCATCCAGTATTAATGCTTTACCATTAATTACCAGTATTGGACCAGGTAAGACCAGAACAATAATTCCCTTTGTACCTTTTACTACTCCATCGACAGTTGTAATTGTTAAACCCGCACCTACTGCAAGAGCATCTCTTTCATCTTTCCATTTGGTTGTTTGGTGAGCACCGGGGGCGGGCGGTTTTTTATACCAGTCGAAATACCAGTTTTGTTCGGGCAGCCTGTTTGGAGATACATTAATTCCAAAAAGACCCATTGCCCCTTTTAAAGCTAAGCCTGATTGACCCAGCGGAATTCCGGCCGCAGCCTCTAATCCGAAATACACATAAAAAAATGGAAACGGGGGATTTGTTGTATTCATTCCGACCATAAGGCCGGCTTCCGCTGTCAATCCGGCCGGAGGAATTACTAATATCATG
>JBLNGL010000415.1:0-3629 GCA_050264735.1 Ignavibacteria bacterium
GGAAGCGATTTTTTATTATAAATGTTCAAATTACTACAGCAAAGAGCACGAAAGGTCGATACGTTTTAATGATCCTGATTTAGAGATCGACTGGAAAGTAGAGAATCCCCTTATTTCCGAAAAGGATCTGCAGTCAAAATTCTTTAAAGAGATTGAAGCCGATTTTTAAATTTTTTGGCTGAAGCCGTGCTGTCCAAAAAAATTCGAAAGAGAGTGTAAGTTTTGATAAATAAGCTGTTTTGTACAGATTCTAATTTGCCTGTCGGTCTGTCTGCCGACAAGGCAGGCAAGACAGGTCTGAATCCAAAACAATCCCTATGTCTAAATCAATGCTGTCCATCCTGCAAAGCGGGATTAGCTTACCAGTTATGCAATAAGGTAATAAGGTTATTGTATCGGTAGTTATACTATGTTACTAAGGTTAACTGATTAAATAAGGTTTCCTTTTGCTCAGTAATTATTTTGGATTACTTTAGAATAATAAATCTTTCTTAAAACCTTATCATTTGTCCTAACCTTAGCAGTATAAATCTCTCCTCAAATAAATTAACCCAGCCTTGCCGATAAGGCAGGCTTATTACCTTATCCATTTTATCAACCTTACCATTTACTTATTCTTCAGAATGAATATTTTGGACAGATATGAGCTGAAGATTAATTTCAATCTTATCTTTTTTCCCTCAATTATACTTAATTTTGCATGTAATATATGGAGCAGTTTATGCATGTCCCGTTACTTGATCTTAAACCTCAATACAATTCTCTGAAGAAAGAGATAGATGAAGCGCTGATAAGAATTGCCGATTCCCAGTATTTTATTTTGGGACCGGAAGTCGAACAGATGGAAAAAGAATTATGCGTTTATCTCGACTGCAAATATGCCGTGGGAGTTTCCTCCGGCACCGATGCACTGCTTTTGGCTTTAATGGCTCTGGGTATTCAGCCGGGAGATGAAGTAATTGTTCCTACTTATTCTTTCTTTGCTTCAGCGGGAGTTGTCTCGCGCTTAAATGCAATACCTGTTTTTACCGACATTGATCCTGTTACATTCAATATTAATACCGGGGAGATTGAGAAAAAGATAACGAGGAAGACAAAGGCAGTTATCCCCGTTCATCTCTACGGTCAAAGCTCCGAAATGGATGAAGTAATGAGAATATCTAAAAAGCATAACATTAAAGTTATAGAAGATGCAGCTCAAGCAATCGGAGCGCAGTATAAAGACGGAATGAGTGCGGGTACAATCGGAGATGCAGGCTGTTTTTCATTTTTCCCCAGCAAAAATTTAGGAGCTTTCGGAGACGGCGGATTGATCACAACAAATAATCAGGAACTTGCGGCCAAGATGAAGATTTTAAGAATGCACGGAGCCGAACCCAAATATCATCATAAAATAATCGGGGGAAATTTCCGTCTTGATGCAATACAGGCGGCTGTTATCAGGATTAAGCTTCCTCACCTCGAATCATGGTCAAATAAAAGAAGAATGAATGCAGAACTTTATTCAAGATTGTTTATCGATGCCGGGCTTGCAGAGAAAACCGGTGAAATAAACTTTAATGGTGAAAATAAGGTTCTGCTTCCGAAAGCAGTATATAAGAATTCCGGATTAAGGAATTATCATATCTATAATCAATATATAATCAGGGTAAAGAAACGTGATGAATTGAGGAAGTTTTTAGCGGATAGCCAAATAGGAACTGAAATATATTATCCGGTCCCCTTTCATCTTCAGGAATGTTTCTCAAGTCTTGGTTATCAAAAGAATGATTTCCCGGAAGCTGAAAAAGCAGCAGACAGTTCATTAGCGCTGCCCATTTTCCCGGAACTGACGGAGGAGCAAATAAAATTTGTAGTTGAAAAAATATCAGAGTTTTTCAGGAAAACAGATGAGCGATAAAGTTAAATGAGTAACTCAGCTTATGTAAATAAAAAAATCTATATTGCCGGGCACTCGGGGATGGTCGGATCAGCAGTCAGACGGATTCTGGAAAATTCCGGTTATAAAAAAATTGTATACAGGTCTTTGTCCGATTTGAACCTGATCCGTCAGCAGGAAGTTGAAGAATTCTTCAGGGAAGAAAAACCGGAAGTTGTCCTTGTTGCTGCTGCGAAGGTCGGCGGCATCCTTGCCAACAATACATACAGAGCCGAATTTATTTATGATAATTTGATGATTGAGAGCAACATTATTCATTCTTCTTACCAGAATAAAGCGGAAAAACTTATCTTCCTGGGAAGTTCATGCATATATCCCAAGCTGGCAGCTCAGCCATTAAAGGAGGAATATCTTCTTTCCGGTTTTCTAGAGTATACGAATGAGCCTTATGCCGTTGCTAAAATTACCGGGATTAAATTGTGCGAAAATTATTACAAACAGTATGGATCCAATTTTTATTCAATCATGCCTACGAACCTTTACGGTCAGAACGATAATTTCGATTTGAGCACTTCACATGTTTTGCCGGCATTAATCAGAAAATTTCATGAAGCAAAGGAGAAGAAATCCGCTTCGGTTACAATTTGGGGAACCGGAAAACCGATGAGAGAATTTTTATATGTTGATGATCTTGCAGAGGCTGTCCGGTTTTTAATTGAAAATGTTGAAGCAAAAGATCTTTATGAAAAAAATCTTTCTTTTGTAAATATCGGGACCGGAAAAGATATCACAATAAGTGAACTTGCTTCTTTAATCGGCGAGATCGTGGGATTTAAAGGTGAAATTGTTTATGATTCAGATAAACCGGACGGCACTCCTAGAAAACTCATGGATGTATCCAGAATTCACAGCTTAGGTTGGGAACATAAAACCCCGCTCAGGGAAGGGATCGAGAAAACGTATAAATGGTACGTGGAGAACAGAGCGCAAGGTTGAATGAATGAATGAATGGATGAATGGATGAATGGATGAATGATGACTGGATGAAGGATTCTTAGGATATAGTAATATCTTTAATAATTTAAAAAGGGGTGATGATGAATCCAATTGCTGAAAAATATTTAGAGAGGAATAAAAATATTAATCGGGGCTTAGAAAATTAGAAGTTTGGAAAGAAGCGGTAAACTTTTATTCATTTATAAAAAAGAAAATGTGTCTTCTTAAAGAATTGTCATTTAAGACTAAAGCTCAAATCGAAGATTCGGCATTCTCGGTTTCTTCAAATATTGCAGAAGGATATTGCAGAAGGTTTTTAAAGGAAAATATTCAATTTAATTCTATTGCACTTGGTTCACTTGGAGAGAATTATTCCCAGATATTTACTTTATTGAATTCCAATGAAATAGATGAAAAATGGTTTAATGAATATGATATGATTCACTATTCGATTGAAAATAAGTTAATAAAGCTTAATAAAGTTTGTATTCAAAATCTTATGAATAACTATGACTGGAAAAATGATTATCAGATAAGGGAGTTAATAGAAGAATATGAAATCAGTTAACCTCATTCAGTCATTCAATCATTCAATCATTCAGTCATTCAATCATTCAGTCATTCAACATGCAATCATATATACTAATTGAAGGACCATTTCCTTGAAAAAAGCATTGATCACCGGCATTACCGGTCAGGATGGAAGCTATCTAACTGAAATCCTTTTAGACAAAGACTACGAGGTACACGGGAT
>JBLNGL010000416.1:0-3554 GCA_050264735.1 Ignavibacteria bacterium
ATTCGAGCAGCTATCCTTTATTTTAACAAATAAATGTTTGATCACCTTTCAAGAAAAAGAGCTGGACTTTTTGGAAATCATTACTGACCGTTTAAGATCAAACAAGGGAAGAATCAGAAAACTGAGAGGAGATTACCTTATGTACCGGATCCTGGATACACTTGTTGATAATTACTCAGCGATCCTGGAAAACTTTGACGATCAAATAGATAAAGTAGAAGATGATTTCTTAAGGCAGACTGACAGTTCTCCCCTGGGGTCAATTCATGCTTTAAGGAAAAAAGTGATTGCTTTAAGAAGAATTATTCTTCCTTTAAGAGAAGCAGTTTATGCTGTAGAGAGGGACAAAATTCCGCTTTTTGAGAGATCTACATTTATTTTCTTCAGAGATCTTTTGGATCATATTAAAAAGAATGTTGAAACAACTGATAATTTAAGAGAAGCAATTAACGGCATGCTTGAAATTAATCTTTCATATGCCAACCAGAAAATGAATGAGATTATAAAATTATTAACGGTTATTTCCACAATATTTATCCCATTAACCTTTATTGTGGGGATTTACGGTATGAATTTCAGACCGGAATCAGGTTTTCTTAATATGCCTGAAATTACCTGGAAATATGGGTATATCACAATAATGGGGATAATGCTGATTATAACGCTTATGTTGATTTATTTCTTTAAAAAGAAAAAATGGTTTTAGTATTTTAATTATTTAGAAATAATTGTTTAAAAAAATTATAATGATTAAACCAAAACTTGGCGAAATAAAGCTTTTTGCACATCAGATAAGCGGTACCATTCCAACCCGTGATAAAATTGAACTTAAATATAAATGGGACCTGACGCATATTTATCAATCGGAAGATCTATGGGAGAAAGATTTCAAATGGATTGAAAATCATATTGCCGAATACAAAAGGTTTGAAGGGACTCTCTCTCAAAGTCCGGAAACTCTCCTTGAATGCCTGAAATTTGATGATCAAACCGGGATTAAACTGGACAAACTTCGCCTTTATTCGATGCTTGCAAAAGACAGTGATATGAGGGATACCAGATACCAGGCAATGGAGGGGAGAATAAATTCACTCTATGTCAAAGTATCGGCTGCCAGCTCGTTCATCAGGCCTGAACTGCTTCAGATAGATAATCAGAAGCTGCTTGGAATGATTGATTCTCTTGCTGAATTAAAAGTATATAAACATTCAATAGAAGACCTGCTTAGAACCAAATCTCATACTTTAAAGAAGGAACAGGAAGAAATTCTGGCAATGGCAAATGAGATAACTCATGTTCCCTATAATACTTTTTCCATGTATACAAACGCCGATCTTAAGTTCCCTAATATAAAAGATGAAAACGGAAATGAAATTGAAATAACTCATGCGCGTTATTATGCCGCCATATATTCTCCGGATAGCAGCTTTAGAAAACGTGCTTTTGATAATTATCTTAAACCATTTAAAGAAAGTGCGAATACTCTGTCTGTTTTATTTAACGGCAGTTTAAAGTCCAATATTTTTTATGCTAAGGCAAGAAAATATAAATCTGCAAGAGAGGCTGCATTAGACCGGAATTGTATTAATCTTTCCATTTATGACAATCTTGTTGAAGCGACAAACCGCAATCTTAAGCCCCTTCACCGCTGGGCTTCTATAAAAAAGAAGATTCTGAATTTAAATGAGCTGCACCCTTACGATGTTTATGTAAGCCTTTTTTCCCTGGTTGGGGAGAAGAAGTTCAGCTATGAAGAGGGAAAGAAAATTGTAATTGAATCTTTAAAACCTTTAGGAGAGGAGTATCTTAAATCTATTCAAACCGCATTCAACAACAGGTGGATTGATGTTTACGAGACTCAGGCAAAAAGGAGCGGAGCATATTCGTCGGGGTCTACGTACGGAACTCATCCTTACGTTCTTCTAAACTGGACGGATCTGCTGAACGATGTATTTACACTGACTCATGAGATGGGACATAATATGCATTCCTATTATACCGGTATAACCCAGCCTTATCCTTATGCAAACTATTCTATCTTCCTGGCGGAAGTAACTTCCACATTTAACGAATCTTTACTGCTCGATTATTTAATTGAACGTTCGGAAAACCGTGCCGAAAAATTATTTTTCCTTGAAAAATATTTGAATAATATTTCCGCTACATTCTACAGGCAGACCATGTTTGCGGAGTTTGAAAAAGAAGCTTATGAACGTGCAGAAAAAGGAGAGACATTAACTCCCGATATCTTATGCCGCATGTACAAAGATGTTTTTCAAAAATACTGGGGACCGGAAATGATTGTTGACGAACTGGAAGAATACAGCTGGGCGCGGATCCCCCATTTTTATTATGACTTTTATGTTTACCAATATGCTACCGGTTTTGCCGCGTCGGAAATTTTAGCGAGGAAAGTCAAAACCGAGGGGGAGCCTGCTGTAGAGAAGTATTTAAATTTCCTGAAATCCGGAAGTTCCGATTACCCATTAAATATTCTGAAAAATGCCGGTGTAGATATGAACTCTGTTGAACCCGTATCTGCAGTAACTGAAAAAATGGAATTTCTTCTGAATGAGCTGGAAACGTTAATAAGTTAATAAGTTACCAAGTTATTGGGTTATTAAGTTATTAAGTTATTAAGTTATTGAGTTATTAAGTTTTTAAGATATTTTATTAAGTTAATTAGTAAAGTTTAAAGGAGGGGTGAAATGGCATTTGAAACTTTTGAGGAATTGGAGGTATGGAAATTATCAAGGCAGCTTAAAAAGGAGATAAGAGCTTTAGTGAAAAAATTTCCATTTGATGAAAAATATAGGTTAACAGATCAAATAATCCGGAGCAGCAGGTCTAATGGATCAAATATAGCTGAAGGTTTTGGACGATACCACTTTAAAGATAATTCTAAATTCGGTCGAATTGCAAGAGGCAGTTTATTTGAAACACTAAATCATTTAATAGATGCATTTGATGAAGAATATATAACTGGTGAAGAATTAAAATATTTCAGAGAAAAGGTTTTGCATTGCATCAAAGTCCTGAATGGATACATAGCTTACCTGGAAAGACAATCAAACCAAATAACTAAATAATCCATTAACTAAATAACTCATTAACTAAATAACTCATTAACTAAATAACTCATTAACCAAATAACTCAGTAACTAACCATATCCATGAAAATCTACACTAAAAAAGAATTAAACGAATACCATCAGTCTCTTGCCTATGATGACATCAGTCTTATTCCCACTGAAATATCCAGAGTACAATCCAGAACCCAGGCTTCTACTGCTTCTAATTTTTTCGGATATGAGCTTTCTCTTCCCGTCATTTCTAGCCCCATGGAAACTGTTACAGGCCTTGAAATGGCAAAAACATTAAATAATTTGGGATGCCTCGGAATCTTAAACAGATTTGATTCTTCATTAAAAGATCTGCTTAATGATCATGAGTACGACAAATCTGTAAAGGCTGTTGCAATAGCACTAAACACACCGATGGAAACAATTGAAAAGCTTGTTGAAAGAAAATACATAATCTGTATTGATACTGCC
>JBLNGL010000417.1:0-10787 GCA_050264735.1 Ignavibacteria bacterium
CTTCCCTTCCGCCTCGTCTTATGTTGCAGAAATTTCCCCGCCTGAAAAACGGGGAGAGTATATGGGCTTGTTCCAAATGCTGTTCAGCGCTTCATTAGCTTTTGGACCATGGCTGGGAACAATCGTGTACGAACATTTCGGAGCAAGGACTTTGTGGATATCCGCTTTTTTATTCGGCAGTATTTCAGTAGTTATGATTTTCTTTTTGAAAGGGAGAAGGTAAAGGCTGAAACTTTTAGTGTTGAGTCATAATGAATAAAATAAAAGGGCTGAAGAAATCTTCAACCCTTTATCGGCCTTACATTTTCTTCGATTTTCTGTGCATTGAACCAAGCATATTAGGCGGCACAGGATCAGGGACTTTATTGGGGAGAGGAGGCAGAGATTTCAGATAGGCAAAAATTGATTTCAGATCTTCATCTTTTAATTTTGCATATTGATCATATGGCATCGGCGGAAGTATAGGTCTTCCTACACCCATATGCTTTCCGGTTCTCAGTGCTTTTATAAAAACTTCATCGGTCCAGGTGCCGATTCCGGTTGCTTCATCAGGGGTCAGATTAGCAGTATAGGAAATTCCCCACGGTCCTACCCATGCAGTTAAATCTGCACTTGCCAGATACCATTTACCCGGAGACACCATACTAGTATCGATTTCCGCCATAGGAGAACCAGCAGGATGACCGGAAAGAAGTTTTGTTGAATCAATCATTGGCCCCATTTGACCAAATACCTTTGGAGAATGACAGTCGTTGCAGCCGCCAGCTGTTACAAGATATTTTCCTCTCTCTATCATTTCTTCATTAGTCATTTCTTTTTTTTCCTGGGACTGACAACCGGATTGAACATAGATCAAGCTCAGAAATACTACAGTAGATAGAAGAAATACTAAAACATTTTTCTTCATAGAAGCCTCCTGAATTAAAGTTTGATTTGAGTAATAATTAATTAAAGAAAGAAGATCCGGATTAACTAAAAATAATTCCTCTTTTGAAAGAATTATTTTTGATATCAATACACTAATGGAGAGCCGCAAATTTAATATATTAAATTTTGGAAGGAGATTAATTAAAATCAACTATCACTGTTGGGAGATAGTAAGGTAAAATGGACCATTTCTAATGGAAAAATATTAGCTTTTTTTTCGGAAAATCCTTTAGTTTACATTTGTTATCAAACAAAATTAAGGAGATAATTATGAATGAGACAGGTACTTTCTCTCCCATGTTCCAAATCACATTAACCAAAATGACGCGGGATATGAATTTCTTAGGAATGTTTTTTATAATTATCGGGGCATTATATTCCTTGACAATAGTCGGAGCTCTTTTAGGAATTCCATTTATTATAAGCGGATTGAGATTGAGAGAATCAGCCAACTCATTCTCAAGCTATGCTGCATCTAGTGATGCTTTTACGCTAGAGCAGGCTCTTGAAAGGCAGAGCAGGTTTTTCTTCATTCAAAAAGTACTGGCAATTATAGGAATTGTACTCCTGGTTATATATATAATTTTTATGATTGTATTCGGAGTTTATATTATGCAGTACTTCAACCAGTACAATTATTATAATACATAATAATTTTTAGATGGTGAATGCAATCGTTCACCATCAATAAACTTCTTCAATTTCCTTTTTTAATTTTTCTTCAGTGATAAATCCTTGGTTAAAAAACTTCATTTCTTTGTTTGGAGATAGGACTGCAATTGATGGAACTGTTTTTATGTTAAATGTTGAAGCCAGTTCTTTTTCTTCAACCGCATTTAAAGAAATATAATTTATATCCAGGTATTTTTCTTTTAACCTGTCTAAAATAATCGATTGAGAACTGCACGGGACGCAGTAATCGCTCCAAAAATAAATTACCGAAGGCCGCGATCCGTTTAATTTAATACCATGGGTATCAAATAATCTGAAATTAATATTCCCTTTAATCCTAGGCCTCATAAAAACTCCCGGGATTAATACTGCCGCAATGAATACAGCTGCTAATATTAAAAATCTTTCAAGCATGACGGCCTTTTCCTTTGGAATCCAGTAATCCGGATTTCTGGAGCTGAAAATAGAGCCAGCATCCGGCACAGAAATTCCAAATAATATTTATAAATGCCAGCACGGCAACAATCAAAGAGATGCTCCAGCCGATTATTATTCCGGGATTATGGGGGAAAAATTGCAGCATTAGAAAAGAGACAAGAAAAACTATTCCTCCAAAACCATGGGAAAAAAGATGAGGAGCATTACTTTCATTGACAATTTCCGGCTTCATAATTCCCGAACGCTTAATAATATTTAAATAAATTAATCTAAATAAGCTTGCTTCGGGAGATATGCTTCCTATTATCATTATAATTGATGTTAAAGCAATTAAGAAAGGTAAGTTCATTATGAATGAAACCGACACAATGAGAACTATAAGAATCTGGTTGAACTTTATTCCCGATTTATCAATTTTTTCTGACATAATCACTCTTAATATTTAAAAATAATTTTAATATCTGGGCATAGTTTTATCGATCCTTAATGCCCAAGCATTTATACCGCCGACTAAATTTTTAACTTTCTTAAATCCGGCTTTCTTTAGAAATTGAACTGCTCTTGCGCTTCTGCTTCCCACTTTACAGTGTACGACAAGTTCCCTCGATGAGTCCAGCTCGTTAACACGGTTCGGCAGATCATTCAGGGGAATTAAATAGCCGCCTAGATTACTGATTTCATATTCATGGGGTTCACGGACATCAAGAATAAAAATATCTTCATTATTTTGAATTTTCTTATTCAGTTCATCTGCCGAGATTTGATCCGGATAAGGACCTTGTTCATCATCCGGAGTAATTCCGCAAAACTGTTCATAATCAATCAGTTCATGTATTTCAGGATTTTCTCCGCAGATAGGGCACGAAGGATTTTTTCTGAGCTTCAGCTCGCGGAATTTAAATTTTAACGCATCGAACAGAATTAATCTGCCGAGCAGAAGATCGCCCTGTTCAATAATTATCTTAATAGTTTCTAATGCCTGGAGAGTTCCGATAATCCCCGGAAGCACACCGAGAACACCGCCTTCTGCGCAGCTCGGCACCAGGCCCGGAGGAGGAGGTGCCGGATATAAACAGCGGTAGCACGGACCCTGCTTCGCATCAAATACAGTTACCTGTCCTTCAAAACGGAAGATGCTTCCGTAAACATTAGGTTTACCCACCAGGACGCAGGCATCATTTACCAGATACCGTGTTGGAAAATTATCCGTACCATCCGCAATTACATCAAAATCTTTTAAGATATCCAGGGCATTTTCTGAAGTAAGCCGTGTTTCAAAAGTAACTACATCGACATTGGGATTAATAAGATTAATAGTTTCTTTTGCAGATTCGAGCTTTGACCTCCCGATGTCATTCGTAGAATGCAGAAGCTGCCTGTGCAGATTAGTTTCATCCACCACGTCAAAATCTACAATGCCTAAAGTACCCACCCCGGCAGCTGCAAGATACATTCCAAGCGGGGATCCAAGTCCGCCTGCTCCGATCATTAAAACTTTAGCCGCCTTTAATTTTTTCTGTCCTTCCATACCTACTTCAGGCATTATTAAATGCCGGCTGTAGCGCAGGATTTCCTCGTTGGACAATTTTTCATTAAGCACTTCCGCTCCGTAATTTCCCCCGGCAATTGATGGAACAATGCTTATTACATCATTCTCTTTCAATTGAGTTCCCGTATTTTCGATATAACGGATATCTTCATCATTGACATAAATATTGACATAGCTCCTAAGTTCTCCGCGCTCATTGAAAAGATGCTTTTGAAGCTGAGAGTATTTTGAAGTCAAATCCTGAAGAACTTCACCTACTGTGTGTCCCGAAGAAGTTACAGAATCATTCTTCTCCGTATACTGCCTCAGCGGTGTGGGAATCAATATTTTTACATCCATAAATAATCCTTTCAAAGATTATTCTTTAATAATTAATTTTCTCTTCTGCCGTAAGTTTAATTTTTTCAATAATTTCTTCATTAAACTTTTCCCTGTTCTCTTCCAAAATCCATCCTCTTAGATCCGCAGCTTTCCCATTCAGAATTGAAACTATTATATATAAAAACCAGGGAAATGCATGATCGGTATCGAACTTTGACGGAACAGCAGGATGATCCGGATGAGAGTGATAAAACCCGATAAGCTCAAGATTTTTCTCCTTGGCTGTTTTCTCTGCCGATAAATATTCCGACGGCGAGATTAAATACCGGTTCTGCCTGTTCTCATCTTTTTCATTTTTAAATTTCATTATTTCCCTTATTTCTTTCCCGTAATCTTTATTGTAGCCGAATATTGCTCCGCAGCATTCTTCATTATATGTATCCTCACCATGGGAACAGATGCCGCCGTAAATATTTTCAGGTATTTTAATCATTCCTGCTCCAGATTTTTTCGCTTAAATATTTTGTTCCTCCGTCCGGAAAAACCGATACTATTATTCCCGAATTAATTTCTTGAGCTGTATTTAAAGCAGCTGCCATTGCGGCACCGCTTGAAAATCCGGCAAATATCCCCTCCTTAAGCGCAAGTTCTTTTACCATTTCATACGATTCTTCGGTCGATATTTCAAGCATTCCATCTGCCAATGACTCATCATAAATCCCGGGGATAATCGCCGTCTGAAGATGTTTCAATCCTTCCAGCCCGTGCAAAGGGGAATCCGGCTGGAAGGCAATGCATTTAATTTCCGGATTAACTTCTTTTAATTTTTTCGATACTCCGACAAAAGTTCCTGTTGTGCCCAGGCCGGACACGAAATGGGTTATTTTACCGTCAGTCTGTACTAGTATCTCAATGGCAGTTGTTTTATAATGAGCTTTCCAGTTTGCGGAATTATTATACTGATCAGGATAGAAGTACATACCGGGATTTTCCGAATAAATTTTTTTAACTGCTCTTTGCGCTCCGTCTGTATTTTCAAGAGGATCTGTATAAATTATTTCGGCCCCGTAGGCTTCTATTATTTTTTTCCTTTCAACACTTACATTGGAAGGCATAGCAAGTTTTAGTTTGTAACCTTTAGCGGCCGCAATCATTGCATAAGCAATGCCGGTATTTCCGCTGGTAGCATCTATAATTATCTTGTCTTTTGTAAGGAGTCCTTTTTTTTCTCCCTCCAAAATCATATTTAAAGCCGGTCTGTCTTTTACGGATCCACCCGGGTTAAACCATTCTGCCTTAGCAAAAATTTTAATTCCGGGATTCAGCTTTTCCGTAATTCTGTTAATCTTAATAAGCGGAGTGTTGCCAATTGTACTAAGAATTGAGTAAGAAGAACCATTTTTTCGTGTACTTAATCTTTCTCTTTTTGATCGTGCAAATTTTAATTGAACCGCGTTATGCATTTTTCAAGGTGAATTAATTTTTTAAAATAAAAAACCCGCTGAACGGCAGCGGGTTTATACATAAATACAAATTAATTATTAATCAGTCATAATAATTTAGTGCCGCTGCCGGTTTATAATTACAACAGCAACAGCAGGTGTTAACTTTTGTTAGTATTTGTGTTTTATTAATACTCATTTCTTTATTCAAAATAGAAAACAGTTAAGGAAATATCAAGCAGAATTACATTCAAAGGAATCTAAATCACTTCTGCAGAATAAAAAAGGCTGGTTTTTACCAGCCTAAAGTTTGACAGGTTTTTTAACCTAAATAGGCTCTTAGAGCTTTACTCTTAGGGGAATGCCTCAAACTCCTGATAGCTTTTTCTTTAATTTGACGGACGCGCTCCCGCGTCAGATTAAATTTTTCTCCAATCTCTTCAAGAGTTGCGGGTCTTTCTCCGTTTATTCCGAAATAAAGTTTAAGGACTTCGCATTCTTTTTCGGATAATGTAGAAAGAATGCTTTCAACTTCTTTCTTCATTGATTCCTTCATTAAAGTTACATCGGGCGAAGGCTGCTGCTCATTCGGCATCAGGTCGATCAGGTTATTTTTATCTTCACCTTCTTTAATGGGAGAATCGAATGATACGTGCCTGCCTGCAATCTGAAGCGCATATGCGACTTCATCTGCGGTCATATCAAGAATTGTCGCGAGCTCTTCGGTCGTCGGCGGTCTCTCAAACTGCTGCTCTAAATCCCTATAGGCTTTTCCTATTTTACTTAAAGAACCTACACGGTTTAAAGGAAGTCTTACCATTCTTGATTGGTCGGCAATTGCCTGCATGATAGACTGTTTAATCCACCAGACTGCATAGGAAATAAATTTAAATCCGCGGGTCTCATCAAATTTCTGAGCCGCTTTAATTAATCCCAAATTACCTTCATTTATCAAATCTTCGAGCGATAGACCTTGATTCTGAAACTGTTTAGCAACACTAACTACGAACCTTAAATTTGCTTTTGTTAAAGCTTCCAGCGCCTCTTTATCCCCTTTTTTAATCTTTTTTGCTAATTCTATTTCCTGATCGGGCGTTAATAAATCAACCTTACCGATTTCCTGCAGATAGGTATCAAGAGACTTGCTTTCGCGATTCGTGTATTGCTTGGTTATTTTCAATGTAGACTCCTATATTTGTTGTTCAAATTTGTAACCGATGAACTTAAACTTTGTTCCAATGATTTGTTAAGATTTAATCCCCTCGCAGTTATTTAGATGCATGAAAATCATAAAGGTTTGCAATTTGCTGAAAAATATTCAAATAAACAATGCATTTTTTGACCGCATATCACAATTTTTTAAAAAAAATATCTTTTTAATAAGATTTGAAGGTTTTGATCTAAATCTTTTCAAAAAAAATTTGTGGCTTTCCTCATCAAATTCTTCTTATAGTTTATAGAACTTCAAGTTCTTTAATTGTAATCTCAAATAATAAGGAGAATAATTAAAATGGCCGGGTTAAAAATTAAAATATGTTTTTTATTCATCATCATCTTGTTTTTTGCTGTTGATTCGGCAGATGCGCAAAGGAAAGATGCCTTCGGAATCCGTGCGGGAATTTATGCAGACGGAAGCGATTTCTTCATGGGCGGTGAATACCTTGCAAGCCTCGGTTCAAATGTTTATTTGAATCCCAATATTGAATTTGTTTTAGTTGATAATGGGAGCATGTTCACATTAAATATGGATGCTCATTATGATATTCCTACTAGAACTAACCTTTATATTTGGGCAGGCGGCGGTTTAGGCATAATCTATTTTAGTCCTGAAGGCGCTGGAGACAGCCACACGGATGCCGGTTTAAATATTTTATTCGGATTAGGTTTTATAACATCAGGCAGGTTAATTCCCTATATTCAGGCAAAAGGAATTATTTCCGATAACAGCAATTTTGCTTTAGCATTCGGACTCAGATTTTAATAATTGCTTTTAATTTCAAAACATCATGTCAAAAGATTACGATCCGCGGATGCATACCGCCGAGCATATTCTTAACCAGACAATGGTAAGAATGTTTAACCGCGGGAGATCATTCAGCGCGCATATCGAAAAGAAAAAATCGAAATGCGATTACTATTTCGATAGGAATCTGAGTGATAAAGAATTAAATGAAATTGAAAATAGAGTTAACGAAGTTATTATGAAAAATTTTCAAGTAACAGAAGAGTATTTGCCAAGAACTGTTGCTGAAAGTTTTTATGGACTTGAAAAGCTGCCTGATGAAGCTGGCGATAACATTAGAATCATTAAAGTGGGAGATTACGATGCCTGCCCCTGCATCGGGAAGCATGTACATTCCACTAAAGAGATAGGGAAATTTAAAATTATTTCTTCCGATTATGGCGAGGGTGTACTAAGAGTAAGATTTAAATTGAATGAATAAATCCGGATATGACTTTATAAAGTAAGACTCACTTGCTTTACTGCGAATAGAACTTTATCACTTTAATTATGGCATCTTCACAAACCTTGCAGAAATTCTTCTGAGCTTTTGTAAACATTATGCAGTCGATCATCGGTCTGTATAAACCGAATTGAGAATAACCTGCTCCTTCAAAAGCCCCTGCAATTTTATAATTTTTATTTTCTTTTAAAAACCGGTCAACGAATTCTGCATGTTCCCGGTCGCTTCTGTTGTATTCTTCTTCTGCGGCTTCGATTTCCTGGTAATCGGCTTTGCTTCTCTTAAGTTCTGCTATCTTTTTATTTAAATTCCGTCTTGTCTCCTGCCATTTATAATCGAGGCTGTCAAATTCCTTTTTATTCCACTCAGTAGGAATTTGAATACCCGTGGATATTTTATCCTTCCACTTCAGATTTGATTTATCAAGCAGTGCCGTAATATTGGGTTCTACCGGTTCAACAGTCTTTTTAAAAAAATCATTGTATGCCACATCAGAGGTGTAGTACTCATCGGCGAGACCGGCAAAGGAATGACCGAATTCATGGAGAAATAAATATTCGCTCCATTGATTATCCGCAGTGAATGTGCAGACCCAATTATAAATTCCTCCTCCTCCGTATCTTTTATGATTTACCATTATATAAAGCGCATCGTAAGGTACTTGTGCAGCTAAATCTCTTAGAGTCTTGTTATCTTCTGTTAACAAATATCTTTCGGAACCGAGTGAATTAAATGTAGCGTTTAAAACTGTGTTCTTAAAAATTCCTGCATCCGGTTCATCCACCCAGCTTTCCTCCGATGCTTTGAAAACTCCATAAACATTAAATCTGTCTTTATATGATTTAAAAGGTTCCCCGCTAAACATAATTTTAGCAAATTTTTCCAGGTCAGTTTGAAATTTGCTTTCTTCTGCATTTGTATATCCTTCGCCAATGACTGCAACGTCTACTTTATCTTCAGGATTTCCGTTTTTCAAAGGCCGGTATACTTTTACTGCTCTGTCTTTAACTTTATCTTTAATGATAGAAATTGAACCGGGATCTATTTCTGATTTAAAAATTTCTGCCAAGAGATTTTTTTCATCTCTTTTTTCAATTGAAAAAAGAATCATGTTTTTGGGATAAGGAATAACTGCAGTTTCATGGTAAGTTCTATTTATTCCTTTACCGGCATACTCGCTTGCTTGATACTCTCCGAAATAAGAGTCGAATCCTTTGGAGAAAATAAGCTGACCGGACGGAAGTTCATAGATTTTAATATAATATTTCCCGTTGTTAAAGTTATCAATCAGGTTCCTCCGGTTCCCGGGATAGACCTCATATTGATAAATTTTATCAATAGTAATCAATTCCGTTTTGGAATCGCCGGTATGGAAATAATCTATCCGCATGGTTTTACCGGTAAAGTATTTATCGAAAAGAGCCTGTCCGATAGTCATATTATTTTGGAGAAATGTCAATGTTATTAACGCAATAATAAATATTAAAAGCATTTTTATTCCCTCTTTTTAAAATGGAAAATGAACGGCTTAAAATAAATAAACCGTCTGAAGTGAATCAAGACATCTATGAAAGATTATCTACTGCTTTTTTCAGCTTATTGCGGATTATATTTGCTACATCGGCAAGCTGCGGATTTTTTACCGCCTCCATTGAAGCGATAGGATCAATTGCGGAGACTTCTATTTCATTTTCACCCTGCTCAATAACAACTACATTACAGGGAAGCATCGTGCCTATTTTATCTTCGGCTTGAAGAGCTTTATAAGCAAACGGGGGATTGCATGCGCCTAGTATCTTATATCTTTTAAAATCTACATCTAATTTTTTCTTGAGAGTTTCCTTAACGTCGATTTCAGTTAAAATACCGAATCCTTCCTGTTTTAATCCCTCTGTAATTTTATTTAAAGCGGCTTCAAAACTGCCTTTAATGATTTTGCTGAAATAATAGCCCATTTAATTTTCCTTAAAAAAATTATTTAATAATATGATGATAACAATATTAAAAGGTTTCTATTTAGATTGATATGCTAAATTAAGCAAAATTCGGAATTGAAATTAAAAAAGATATATTTGCATTTTAACCTCATAAGTATTTCCGATTGTATTAAGGAGCTCTATGGAGAAAAAACGACCATCATGGGATGAATATTTTTTAAAACTCGCAATGCTCGCTTCAGAACGCTCCACCTGTCCCCGGATGCATTGCGGCTGCGTACTTGTAAAAGACAGGTTTGTTTTGGCAACCGGGTATAATGGATCATTGCCCGGACAGCCTCACTGCGAAGATGAAGGCTGCATCATAGTCGATAACCATTGTGTAAGGACTAACCATGCAGAGATGAATGCTGTTACCCAGGCTGCCAATCATGGAGTAAATGTAAAAGGAGCAACTGCATATATAACAAACATGTCGTGTACTACCTGCGCAAAAGCATTAATTGCCGCCGGAGTCGAGAGAGTAGTGGTATTTTCCGATTTTCATGATACATTAGCCACTCAATTTTATACGAACTGTGGAGTTGAAATAGTTAAAAAGCCGATGCCCGATAGAATGATCAATTACGATATTGAAAAGTATACTTCCGCCAGGAAGACCGCAAAATCGAAGTAAGGCTAAGTTCAGGTTCAAGTTCAAGCCTGCCTGCCGAAGCAGGCTGCTGCAAAATTCTTTTTTGTCACTCTGGAACTTGTTTCAAACCTGATTCTTGTTTTTTAACGATTTTAGATTTTAAAATAAAATTAGAATTATCATTTGCAATAGTTTGCGCAGGCCGGTTCAAGAATGAAAACCAGATTAATTAAATATTGGAAACCCTTTGCAGCAGTAGTTTTTTGGGGAGTGTCATTTAATGCAACAAAAACTGCTCTTGCCGAATTGGCACCGGCGGCAATTATTATCATCAGATTATTTTTCGGTTCCCTGCTTCTGCTGATTATTGCATTAATTACTAAAAGAAATCTCTTCATCGGC
>JBLNGL010000418.1:0-6957 GCA_050264735.1 Ignavibacteria bacterium
AACAAAAAGCTTAATGCATTTAACTTTGTTTTTGAAGATGAAGCACGGCTTCAGGCAGAAATAATTGAAAGAAAAATTAAATCCGGAAATCACGGCAGGCTTGCGGGATTAGTCATTGCTGTAAAAGATGTCCTTTCCATGGAAAGGAAACCAAACACCTGTTCATCAAAAATTCTCAAAGACTTCAATGCGATCTATACTGCGACTGCTGTTCAGAAATTATTAGATGAAGATGCATTGATAATCGGAAGGACGAACTGCGATGAATTTGCTATGGGTTCGTCGACGGAAAACTCTGCCTTCGGTCCGGTATTAAATCCGGCGGATAATGAAAGAGTGCCGGGCGGATCCAGCGGCGGCTCGGCGGCGGCGGCAGCGGCGGAATTATGCGATGCCTCTTTAGGCACCGATACAGGCGGTTCCATCAGGCAGCCTGCGGCATTTTGCGGCGTTTACGGCTTAAAGCCGACTTACGGCAGAGTTTCCAGGTACGGTTTGACTGCATTCGCTTCTTCTTTCGATTCTATCGGCCCCTTCACAACTAATATTGAAGATGCTGCAGCAATTCTTCAGGTAATTTCGGGAAAAGATGAAAAGGATTCTACTTCAGCCGATTTACCTGTGCCTGATTTCATTGGTAATTTATCTATCAGTGGGGAAAAACCGGTTATAGGTTTTGCAAAGGAATGTTTTTCGGAGGGACTTTCACCAGAGATAAAAAAGGCTGCCGAAGATCTCCTCGATAAATTAAAATCGGAAGGATTTATAATAAAAGAAATTCATCTGCCGCATACCGAATATACTATAGCTGATTACTACATACTGACAACTGCGGAGGCCTCATCGAATTTGGCAAGATACGATGGTGCGCGCTACGGATACAGATCGGACAACAGCAATTCGCTTTTAGAAATGTATAAATCATCACGCACTGAGGGATTCGGCACTGAAGTTAAAAGAAGAATTATGCTGGGGACCTATGTTTTATCAGCCGGTTATTATGACGCTTATTATAAGAAAGCGCAGAAAGTCAGAAGATTAATTAAACAGGATTTTGATAATGCATTTAAAGAAGTTGATTTGATCTTAACTCCGACCACACCCACAACCGCTTTTAAATTAGGTGAAAAATCCAGCGATCCTCTTGAAATGTATTTAAGCGATATTTACACTACTTCAGCAAACTTAGCAGGAATCCCGGGAATAAGCATTCCGGCGGCAAAAAGTTCGGAAGGACTGCCGATCGGGATCCAGCTACTCGCAAATCAATTTGAAGAATTAAAACTCCTTCAAATGAGCAGTTTCATTCAAAATTCGACAGGAATGAAATTATAAACCCAGATAGGCACATAGGGCAATAGTCTTCAAAATTTTTCTATGTTCCTTATGGTTCTATGTGGTTTTTAACGAGCTGAATCTTCTGCCTTTGTTTCCTTTTGACGGGGGAAGATTTGGCGCTTAAGCTTCCGGTCCTTAAAAAATGAAAATCTTAAAAACATACCTGTATTCTTACCAAGCGCATTTAGATTTAGCTAAGCTAAAAGATGAAGGACTAGAAGCAGTTATCAGGGATAATGATATTGTTTCAATAGACCCGGTTCTTGCTCAGGCTGCCGGAGGAATAAAAATCCTGGTAAATGATATCGACTTTAATAAAGCATTTGAAATTCTTAAAGCAAACGAATATGATTCATTAAAGAATAAACAACGGGAAGAAGAAATCAGTGCTCAAAGAAAATGTTCGAATTGCGGGAGTATAAATATTTTTCAGAAGGGCTCATGGTTAGTAGGATTGCTGTTTTTGTTTTTCAGCTTTATTCTATTTACAACAAAGAAATCGGTATACGTTGGCATGGATTGTTCACATAAATGGAATGAATAAGTAAATTACGCATTCCGCGAATCCAATTTGCAGCGGATGACGCAGGTTATCAAAATGTAATTTAAGATTTTAATTTGCGCGGAGAATTAAATCAGAAAAAAAAGCGGCAGAAAATTTCTGCCGCCTGCTTCTAATTAACGTACCCTTACTTTTTACCGCCTCTGCCTTTAGGACCGGTTCCATCGCATTCACCTGTACCGGTTCCAGGTCCAAACCCTGTTCCATCCTTTGGTCCGACGCCGGTTCCTGTTCCATCACCCGGGCCAAAAGCGCCTTTGCCAGTTCTTTTCTGGTTTCCATTACCATTCATATATTTATTGCCTGAGCCATCTAAAGGTTTCTTATAATCAGGATCCTTCCCGTTAGGAATTCCATCACCGTCAGAATCAACCGCGTTGTCATTAATACCGTCGCCGTTTAAGTCTATAAATCCTTTAGTTATTTTGTTTTCTGTTTTGGTTTGTTCTTTTAATTGCATCTCATTCTGACTCTGATCTTTAGTCTGCTTTTTTATTTGACTCTTGTCCTGGGCTGATAGCTCATTATTTAAAACCAGGAGCATTATCAAACCAGGGATAACCGATTTAAAAAGTGCTCTCATTTCATTCTCCTTTTTAATTATTTAATTTTTTAAGTGTAATACCCAACAGTTATGCCATGAAAAGCATTGCAGATCCGAGTTTTTCATCGTGAATTATCATAAGAATTCGACTATAATGGCGATCCGGCGACATTAAAGACGAGGGAAACTATTCCAAATATTTTTCATCCAACTAGGCAGTAATTCTTTAATATTTTTATTTTTGTTTATGAAATTTAAACTCCGACCTGCAGCAGTAATTTCAATATCCATTATAATCGGAATAGTAATGATAATTTCCTCCTACTTTGAATTAAGACAAAGCAGAGAGGAAATTTTCCACCTTCTTAAAGAACAATCAAAATCATTAATTGAAACCATATCATTAAGCAGCGTCAATACTTTAAATTCCGGTTTTGAGCTGGAAGACATGATAACGGAAAGACTCCTAAATAATGCCTCATTAATAAAAAATCTGGACAGCTTGAACCTTCTCAGCAGAAATAAATTGATTGAGATTTCGGATCAAAATGATTTATACAGAATAAATATTTTTGACAGGAAGGGAAACAGGGTTTTATCCAGCAGAATTCCTGAAGAGGGGCATCTGCACGGGCCTGAAAATGTAAACAGGTTTGAAGAATTAAAACCTATATTGGAAGGAGAAACCGGGGAATTAATCATAGGTCTCAAAGATGCCGAATATACGGATGAAAAAAGATTTGCCGTCGCAGTATCAAGAGCCGGAAATAAGGGGGGCGCAATCGTAATTAATTTAAATGCAGCAGACTTTATTGAATTCAGGAAAAAAATAGGTATAGGGAAAATAATCCGGGATATATCGGATAACGAAGGTTTGGTTTACCTGATGCTGCAGGATACCGCCGGAATTTTGGCTGCAAGCCAAGGTGTTAATGAAGCTGAGCCTGTTGAAGGAGATAAATTTTTAGTTGAAGCTTTAAATTCCAACCTCACTTTTTCCAGAGTAAATAAGTTCAACAATGAAGAAGTTTATGAAGTTGTTAAAAGATTAAAGTATGATGATGAAATTATAGGATTATTCAGGCTCGGGCTTTCCTTAAATGAGGTTAGGCTTGTTGAAGAGAGGATGCTGAGGAGATTAATAATAATTTCGCTTGTTTTGGCCGCGATATCTATTATAGTATTAAGCATTGTTTTTACAAATCAAAACCTCAGATCTGTTTCCGATGAATATTCCAAATTTAAATCTCTCACCTGGTCGGTTTTTCAAAATATGGATGAAGCTGTAATTGTTGTAAATAAAAATAAGGAAATAGTCCTGTTTAATATTGCGGCGGAAAAATTATTTCAGAAACAGAGCAGCAAGGTAATAGGCAAAAATCTGAACGATATATCATCTGCAAATTTCGCTTTTCTGAGTGAACTGATTGCCGGAGAGAATCCTGATTCAGTATTCGAAGAAAGAACCGTTGAAATTTCCGGAAAGCAGTATTTCATTATCTTGTCGCTTACAAAAAATTACGATGAAGCCGGGGAGCTGCAGAATCACACTATTGTTATGAAAGATGTAACTTCGTTAAAGCAGCTCCAGGAGCAGTCCAGGAGAAATGAAAAACTTACAGCCATGGGACAGCTGGCATCAGGTGTTGCACATGAAATCAGGAATCCAATCAATGTTATCGGGATGGTCGCTCAGAGATTGTTAAAAGAATTCAATCCCGAGGAAAACAGGGAAGAGTACATGTTAATTACTTCACTGTTAAAAGATGAGGTAACAAGAATAAATAAGATAATAACCCAGTTTTTACAGTTTGCAAAACCTCTTTCTGTAAGCAATAAAGAGGTAAAAACTGGCGAATTCATTGAAGAGATTTTCAGGTCATTTATTGGCCAGGCTAATCAGAAAAAAATTAATTTTAGAATAAACAATTCCGAAAATCACGCTGTCAATACGGACCCTGATCTGCTGAAGCAGGTTCTCCTGAATATTGTTCAGAACAGCTTTGATGCAGCGGAAAAAAACGGTGAAGTTTCACTAAACTGTTACAAAACAGACCGGAAGATAATTATCGAAGTGAAAGACAACGGGAAAGGTATACCGGAGGAAGTTCAATCGAAAATTTTCGATCTCTACTTTACAACTAAAAAAGAAGGGAATGGACTAGGTTTGAGCATTTCACAAAAAATAATTAATCAGCTCGGGGGAAGACTCTACTTTGTAAGCAGAAAAGAGGAAGGGACGGCTTTTACAATTGAGCTGCCGTTATGAAAAACTTTAATATTTTACTTGTTGATGACGAAGTAAATCAGCTCGATATTCTTTCCGGTTTTTTAAGAAAAAAGGGATACAAGGTATTTACGTCTTCGAGCGGGATGGAAGGCATAAATATTTTCAGAAATAATTTAATTGATATAGTCCTTTCCGATTTCAAAATGCCCGACAAAAATGGTCTCGAAGTCTTTGAGGAAATTAAGAAAATAAATCCTGAAGCAGGATTTATTATGATTACCGCACACGGTACAGTTGAAAACGCTGTTAAAGCGATGCGAATGGGTGCAGAAGACTATATTTCAAAACCGATTGATCTGGATGAATTGGAACTTGTCATGGAAAAACTTATTGAAAACAGGAAGCTGAAATCGGAAAACCTGGTACTCAAAAATCTTCTTCAAGAAAAAAGCAAAATTGATAGTGTAATTCATAATTCCCCTAAAATGCAGGAGGTAATAAGTATTGCAGCCCGTGTTGCGGACAGTAAAGCTTCTGTTTTAATAACCGGTGAAAGCGGAACAGGGAAAGAAGTTTTAGCAAAAGCCATCCACTTGATCAGCGGCAGGAGGAATAATGCTTTTATTGCCGTTAATATTCATGCCCTTGCCGAAAATCTCCTGGAAAGTGAATTATTCGGGCATGAAAAAGGTTCTTATACCGGCGCTGATAAAATGAGGAAGGGGAGATTTGAACTTGCAGATAACGGTACAATATTTCTCGATGAAGTTGGAGATATTCCGGTAGGCACGCAGGTTAAACTTCTTCGGGTTTTACAGGAGCACCAGTTTGAAAGAGTCGGCGGAACTGAAATAATCGATGTTGATGTGAGAGTTATTGCTGCAACAAACCAGGATCTTCAGAAAAAGATAAAAGAAGGCGTTTTCAGGGAGGATCTATTCTACAGGCTGAATGTTGTAAATATAAATATTCCGCCGTTAAGAGAACGAAAGGAAGATATTCTCCCGCTGATTGATACTTTTATAAAAAAGTATTGCGAGGAAAATAATAAAGAGAGAATGGAAGTAACAAAAGAAGCGGCAGACACTTTATTGAAGTATAATTATCCGGGGAATGTCCGCGAGCTGGAAAACATAATTGAAAGATCGGTTGTCTTAAGCCGGAGCAGAATGATTACAGCTGCAGATCTTCCTTTAGTTGTAAAAGAATTAAATCATGAAAAAGATTTAAAACCGGATGCTCCCAAAACCTTGAATGAAAAAGTTGAAGAGTTAGAGAAACGGCTTATCTATGATGCCCTTAAAGAGGCTAACGGGAACCAGACAAAGGCAGGAAAGATTCTAGGACTTACAGAAAGAAATCTCCGTTATAAACTGCAGAAGTATAATATCAGGCATTAATTTTTTTTAATAACTCCAGTCAAATCCGATTAAGATAAGCTGGTTATCAAAGTCATAAAAGTAGTCGTTGCTTCTATTTTTTATGTAATTGTAATTTAATACGAGTCCAAGTCCGTCTATTAAATTAAATAAATCATACTGCAGCCCGATGCCAAAAGAATATTCCTTGTCTTTCCTGTAAATATCGAGCGAATTACCGTTTATATCTGCTACAGGAAGGTTGGAATAGTGTCTAGTTTTGTAAGAAGCCTCAATGCCCAATGTCAGGTAATTCCCAATTAACTGAGTAAGGTTTAAACCATATTCCATCCCTTCGCTGCTGTACAATGTATTTATTATTTCCTCTTCGTAATAAATATAAGTATCATCACCTATATACCTTGTCCCGTCCTTTAAATTCAGTCTTCCAAGAGCATGAACTGCAAGTCCGGTATTTTCGGACAAAGATTGTGCGGCATTCAAGTAAAAAGTCAGTTGTGAATTTTTATCGGTTATTGATGGGTCAACGGATTTTTCTATATAGTGTTTAAAATTTACTTCGCTGCCCAGCATCACGGATGTCCTTGTTTCAAATGAAAATGCTGTTCTCACAAAAGCCTTATTTTCATAATAAGAAAAATAAGATAGATTAAAAAAATCGTTTCTGCTGAATAAGTATCCCAGAACCAGGTTGATTCCTTGGGTGAATGAATAACTGTAATTTGTATAACCGGATATCTGCCTGAAATCATAAATGCTGAAGTAATCACGGTTTTTTCTGAAAATCAAGTTCACTCCTGCATTTAACGGATTCCCCTCCACCGAAAGTAATTTTGTATTTACCAACCCTACTTTATGCGAATAATTT
This sequence comes from Ignavibacteria bacterium, assembly GCA_050264735.1. Taxonomy (GTDB): domain Bacteria; phylum Bacteroidota; class Ignavibacteria; order Ignavibacteriales; family Ignavibacteriaceae; genus DATKLQ01. The sequence continues at coordinate 6,922 of JBLNGL010000418.1, forward strand.
GTTTTTAAATTATTCTTCTGGTAATAAGAATAACTG
>JBLNGL010000419.1:0-2679 GCA_050264735.1 Ignavibacteria bacterium
TCAAATATGAGAATACTTTTACTAGCTGCGTTACTTACCTTCCCGCTTACTTCAATTTATTCCCAAAGAGCAAAAATAATTACTGAGGCCGTTTCGGCTCATGATGTTGAAGAAGGAAGATTCACATCCGTTTCAAGTGGTCTCGATATTGTTCCTAGTAAAACTTATGTATACTTGTCTGCAAAGAATATCGGGAATGATGAAGAAATAACATCTGCCCTTTTCGAAGTTGTATCTGCTCCCACTGGATTCGACATAGCAATTGAAGTTATTAATTCAGCTTGGGTGAAATTCCAGCCTGATACTACCGGGGAATATATTATAAAGCTTACAATAAATACCGCAAGCGGATCAGCAGATACCACGAAAACATTTTATGCATCAAACTTTGTAGGTGTCGGAAACTTTGAGGGAATTCCTGCTAGTTACCCGAACTGCATGACATGTCATCAAAATACTGAAAGATTTGTAGAGATTTTTGACAGATGGAAAGTTTCAGGGCATGCAGGTTTTTTTAAGGAAATGATAACTCAGGGACCCCCGAGCTACAGCACCGAATGCATGAGCTGTCATACAATAGGATTTAATACTGAAGCAGATAATAACGGTTTTGATGATGTGGCGGCTCAATTGGGATGGACATGGCAGGGTCCTCCAAATTCCGGGAAATGGGATACCTTGAAAACTCAATTTCCGGGACTTGTAAACTTTGCTACGATAGGATGCGAAAACTGCCATGGTCCGGGAAGCGAGCATACACAAGGTGCGGATCCAAATAAAATCGCTATATCCATTAAAGCAGGCGTCTGCGCTCAATGCCATAATGAACCTCCCAGGCATAATGAAGTGGTTCAATGGGAAAAGTCTCTTCACTCTGAAGCAGTTTTTGAAGTCACTACCGGATCAAATGCCAATACAAACAATCTTAATGACTGCGTCCGATGCCATGACGGTCAAGGCTATGTTAATTTTACAAAAGGCTTAACGACTGATGCAAGAACATGGACCGAGGAAGCAAATGCATCAAGAATTACCTGCGCTACATGTCATGATCCTCATGGAAGTTCAAATAGCTTTCAGCTAAGATCAAGGCCTGAAGGCTCAGATACTTTAGCAACGGGATACAGGTATACGGAATTACATACCCTCGGTACAGGAGCAACCTGCCTTGATTGTCATAAATCGAGAAGAAATAGTGCAGCTTATGTAAACACAACGGTGGATCAGCGCTGGGGCCCTCACTTATCTACACAAGGCGACGTATTTTTAGGAATGAATGCGGCTGAATTTGATAGACCATATTTAACAAGTCCCCATAAATTTGCCGTACAAGACGCCTGCAATGGATGCCATATGACCGAAGCTGTTTCAGATACTGATAATGTGAATTGGAATGAGGTAAGCGGACACACGTGGAAATTGTTTAATGAAGAAACCGGTTACTATCATACTGAAAAGTGTGTAAGTTGTCATGGTCCAAAAAGCAGCTGGGATGATTTTACAGCCCGTGGTGATTTTGATAATGACGGCACTGCAGAAAGTATTCCGGATGAAATAGACGGGCTTCTTCAGCTTTTAAGAATAAATCTTCCGCCGAAAGGATTAGATTCTATTTCGTGGCAGATGATAAGAGATTCAAACGATGTAAACATAAAGAAAGCTTATTTTAATTATCAGCTGATCCTAAATGACGGAAGCAAGGGAATGCATAATACTGCTTTTGAAGTAGATGTTCTTGTTCAATCAATCCGTGCATTGGGAGGACAAATTACTGCCGTTAATGAACCTGAAGAAAACATTCCGAACGAATTTGAGCTTTCGCAGAATTACCCGAATCCGTTCAATCCGAGTACAACTATAAAATATTCTCTTCCCTCGGAAAGCCATGTAAAGATAATCGTTTATAATATTAATGGAGAAATTGTAAAAGAAGTTCTGAACTCGGTTGTAAGTGCAGGTGTTCACACGGTTCTTTTTAATGCAGAAGGAAATGGAATCAGCCTTTCATCCGGGGTTTACATCTACAGCATAGAAGCTTCAGAAACTTCCGGAGAAAAATCTTTTAAGCAAGTGAAAAAAATGTTAGTATTGAAATAAAAATTACTTTTTAATTTCTATTGGAGATAAAATGAAATCATTAGTGAGTATTCTGGTAATATTTTTTTCTGCACAATTTATTAATGCACAGGAAAAAAACTCTTATGTCGGTGTAGGTGTCTGCAGTCCGTGCCACAAAACCGAAAAACAGGGAAAACAGCTTGAGATTTGGCAGAACAGCAAACATGCTAGTGCAATGAAAACCCTTAAAACAGATGAAGCAAATAAAATCGCAAAAGATAAAGGACTCTCTGCACCTGCTGCAGAATCCAAGGAATGTTTAAAATGTCATGCATCCGGATACGATGCCGACAAATCATTGATCGGTGAAAAATTTGATGTAAATGACGGCGTTCAATGCGAAACATGCCACGGGCCGGGTTCAAATTATAAAAGCCTGAAAGTTATGAAAGACAGAAGCCTTGCAGTAAAGAATGGGTTAATTTTGCATGAAAATATTGAATCTTTCTGCACCGGCTGTCATAATTCCGAATCCCCCACTTTCAAAGGATTCGAGTTTGCTAAGATGTGGGACAAAATAAAACATCCGGTTCCCGAAGCTAAACAGTAAGTTCCGGTTTT
>JBLNGL010000420.1:0-6332 GCA_050264735.1 Ignavibacteria bacterium
AGCGATTCAATAAGCGCAGTTTCTTCGCCGCAGACATAAGCACCCGAACCGAGCCGGATGCTGATATCAAAATCGAAACCTTCTTTTCCCAGAATGCTTTTTCCAAGAAGGTTGTTTTCTCTCATCTTTATTAAATGTTCCTCTAATCCTTCCAGTAAATATTCATATTCACCGCGAAGGTAGACAATTCCTGTTTGAGCGCCTATTGTAAATCCGGCTATTACCATTCCGTCGAATATTAATTCAGGAAATTCCTGCAGAAGCACTCTATCTTTAAATGTACCGGGTTCTCCTTCATCTGCATTGCACACAATAAATTTTTTATCTGCAACTGCCGCAGCTGAAAGCATCCACTTTGTTGAAATAGGGAAACCCGCCCCGCCTCTCCCTTTTAATCCTGAAGATTTTAATTCAAAAAGAATATTCTCTCTTCCGAGTGACAAAGCTTTTTTAATTCCTTCTCCCTTAGAATATGGAGAAAAGATTACTTGTCCGGTTCTTTTAGTCTTTGTTTTGCTTTCCATTGTCTTCCTCCTACTTCAGCTCATTTAAGAGATTAACTGCGGTTTCAGGATCCAGCTTTGTATAAACTTTTTCATTAATAATCATTGCAGGTCCGCAGTCGCACTGCCCGATACAGCTTGTATATTCAAGCGAGATGCGGTTGTCTTTCGTAGTTTCGTTAAAAGAGATGCCTAATTCTCTTTTAACAGCGGTTTCAATATTATCTTTTCCTGCCATATCACAACTTATCGTTTTACAAAGCTTTACAATGTTTCTTCCCTGCTGCTTGGAATGGAGGAAAGAGTAGAAAGAAATTACACTATTGACCTCTACAGGATGAATATTCATCAGTCTTGCAACTTCCTGCTGAGCAAAATCGGAAATATATTTATGCTTTCTCTGTATATCCTGGAGAATCTGCAGCAAAGCCGACCGGCTGGTGCCGTATTTCACGACTAAGCTTTCAATCTCCTGGGATAACGAATTTTTCTCAAATACAAGCATTTACTTTCCCTCCTTTTTCTTAGAGCCTGTTGAAACCGGCTGATGAAGAATTTTTGATACCTTTTCTATTAATTCTTCCGGAGAAATCGGTTTCTCGACGAATTCATCAACAGGAACTATTTCGCTTACGCCGAAGTTCATTCCAGTAGTTTTTGAAACGGACGTATACATGATTATCGGAATATTGATTTTTTCTTTTCTAAATCTTTGAGCCAAGAAAAAACCGTCATCCGGTTCATTCATCATTACATCCAGTATTATTAAGTCCGGAGATTGTTCCTTAACCATCTTATAACCGTCATCCGGATTGGCAGCCGTAAGAACTTCAAAACCCTGAGATGTAAGCACAAGACTGCTAGCATCTAGAATATCAGGATCGTCGTCTATTATAACTATTTTTGCCATGGCATATGCCCCTAAAGTTTGTTATTGTATTATTTTTGTTTTTTATAAGAATCTCTTTAAAAATCTTTTTTGAATACGTTCATCGCGGCAGAAAAACTTTAAAGCACGTACCTGATCCATATTCACTTTCAGCTTCAATTTTCCCGGAGTAAGATTCTACAATTCTTTTTACAATCGATAAACCAAGCCCTGTTCCGCTTATATTTTTAGTTTTTTCATTCCTTGCTCTGAAAAACTCCTGGAACAATTTATCCTTTTCAGCAGGTTTCAAACCTATTCCGGTATCTGCTATTTTTATTATGGTAAATTTATTTTCATAATTTATTTCAATGATAATCTTTCCATTCTCCTTATTATATTTTATTGCATTGCTGATCAGATTAATGAACAAGCGGTTCATTTCATCATTATCGGCCCTGAAGGCAGGAATATTTTCTTCTCTTTTTATCTCCACAGTAATTTTCTTTTTATTTATCTCTAACTGCAATAAATCAATTACTGCTTTTATAACATCCGCAATGTTTAATTCCTTCAATTCCCTTTGAACGGTCTTCATTTCCATCCTTGAAATATCCAGCAGGTCATTAACCATTTTCAGAAGTCCGTCAAGTCTTATCTCGGATCGGATAATATAGTTAGCTTCCTGCTCCTTGGAAATATTCAATAAACCGCCGGAAAGCAATTTCAAATATCCGTACACTGCAGCAATCGGAGCTTTCAATTCGTGTGAAACCATGGATACAAATTGAGATTTCAGAATCTCAATTTTTTTCATCTCTGTAATATTTCTTATAGTAACAACGACCCCCGCAAGTGTACCGTCCGGGTGAGGAACCGGAGAAGAAGTTGCTTCGATAAAAAGTTCACCGCCGGATCCTTTTTGGCCAGCAGAATTTTTCAGCTCGATTTGAGCGGAATAAGATTTATGTTCATAATTTCCTGCATGCAAAAATTTATGTATTAAATTTGCAATTGCCGGATGCAGCTTATCAATAATGTATTCTTCAATCGTAATTTTTTCAAAGCCCAAATAACGCATGGCGCTCGGGTTATAGAGCACAACCTCTCCATTTTTATTAACTACAAGCACTCCGTCTGTAATAGAATTTATAATTGTATTTAATCGTGTCTTTTCAAAAGTAACTTCAAGAAGACGTTCTTCCCTTTCTTTCCTCCATTTTTCCGCTTCCAGAAGAAGTGTCCGTCTTTCGTATCCCTTTCTCAATTGATCTAAAAGCTCAGGAGGATTAAAAGGTTTTGGAATGTAAGAGTATGCTCCAAGCTTGGCAGCTTCAATTGCAGTGTCGTAGCTTGCATATGCTGTAACGATAAAGCATATAGTATTAGGAAATACTTTTACTATTTCCTTCATGACATCAATGCCGTCAAGATCAGGCATTTTCAAATCAATTACGGCAAGATCGAATTCAGCTGAAGTTCCAAGTGCAACGCCTTCGGTACCGTTTTCAGCAACCGTTACATTATACCCTTCTCCCTGAAGAAGACGTTTTGCTCCCAGTCGAAGGCCTTTCTCATCTTCTACAATCAGAACTTTTGGTTTATACCTGACTTCTATATTTTCCAATTGAGCAGTTTCACTGCCGGTCATCATATCTCTTTTGAAGCAAAATAATTTTCAAGCTTTTGGATCAATGCATCGATCTCCACGGGTTTATTAATTATTTCGTCGCATTTAATCCATTCTTTCTCTTCCGCCGTAGTTGAACCGAATTTAAATCCGGTAGTGTATGTTGCCGAAGTTAAGATGAATACCGGGATATTTTTTCCCCAGTCATCCTTTTTTATTTTATAGCAGAGGATAAAACCGGAATCGTATTCTTCCATTATAAGATCAATAACTGCCGCATCCGGTTTTTCCGATTTAAATACTTCCCACCCTTTCCTGCTGTTGTCTGCCGAAACCACTTTATATCCTTTGGATTCGATTAAGATTTTATTTTGTTCCAGCAAATCGATATCATCATCAATCAATAATATTTTCTTAATGTTAGACTGCATTTTTATATTCCTCTAATTCATTCTTATTTGAAGGGAATTCAAATTCTTTATTTTTAATTTTTCTAGGCAGCTTTAATTTGAATGCAGTTCCTTTTCCGGTTTCGCTCTGGAAGTTTATGCTGCCCTTGTGCATTTTTATTATTCCGTAAGAAATTGCCAATCCCAGTCCTGTCCCTTTTCCTATTTTCTTTGTGGTAAAGAAAGGAGTAAATATTTTGCCGAAATTTTCTTTTGGAATTCCTGCCCCGGTATCTTTTATCTCAATTATTAGATAATCTGAACCAGCCGGGGATCCAGGAATAGAAGGCTCTTCCTGGTAAATTTTAATTGTCAATGTTTTTTCGGCACTCTCAACCATTGCTTCGCAGGCATTATTAAGTAAATTGATAAATACCTGGCTTAATTGATCTTCGTCTCCTTCCAGGAAACAGTCAGGTATTGATTTTCCGATCTTGACGGAAACATCTTTAAAATCCGGATTTAATTTTACTGTCCTTATAATTTTGCTCAAGAGACTAAGCATATTTATTCTTTTTAACCGAAGCTTTCCCTGGCGTGCAAAATTTAAAAGGTTTGCTACAATATTTTTACATCGTTCCGCTTCTTCAATTATAAGCTTTAAATCTTCCTTATGCTGTTCATCTCCTTTCAATTCCTTTTCAAGCATTGAGGAATAAAGCAGAATTGTGCCGAGAGGGTTGTTGATTTCATGAGCAACACCTGCAGCAAGCTGTCCGATTGAAGCAAGCTTCTCTGCAGTTCTTAATTGTTCCTGGGTATTGTTCAGATCATTATATGCCTGCTTTAGTTTATCGATCAGAAACGGGAGACACATTTCCTTTTCCGCCAATCCTTTCCCGATTGCAACGGCATATTCCCTGCAAGTGCTGTATCCGCAGGCCCCACAGTTTAACTCATCCTGAGGGGAAAATTTATTAGTCTCGGCAAGAATTCCTTTTATTGTTTCCTCTGCCGGATCGATCCTTCTCTGGTTTTTACTGGAGAAAGAGCGGGAGAAATCAATATCCCGGCTGTTGTAAATATTGCTTTTCCAAAGCTGCTTATCCGTAAGGTTACTTTTTTGTTCAATATATTTTATTACTTTTTCCCGCCGCGAATAATAATTCAGATCCGAATCGATTGCAGGTCCGCTGATGCAGCCTTCGCAGAATAAAATATCCACAAACTTGGCATTTATTTTATTCTCCGCTATTTCATCAATAATCTCAAGCACTTTTTTCTTTCCCTCAACTACAATTATTTCTTTCTCAAGAATATCCCCGGAAATTTCGGCGGTTTTTAGAAGACCTCCGGCAAGCGGGTATGATCTGCCTAAATATGCGTGCGGCGGATCGAGATCCTCATCTTGCAGATCGGCAAGGTTTATATATTTTTCCCTGAATAATTTTTTAATCTCTCCGAAAGTGAGCACTGCATCAATCACTCCGGAAACCTCATCATCCAGAAATTCATTTTTTTTGGCAATGCACGGGCCGATAAAAATAATCTTAACATCACCGGCGGAGTTTTTTTTCATATACCTTGCGGCGGCAATCATGGGTGAAGCTACTTTCGCAAGGTTCGGTACAAGCTCTTTACGGTACTTCTCTATATAATTTACAACCGCAGGGCAGGCAGAACTTATAATAGTTTTTTTTGTTTCCGATTGGACTTCTTTCACATAATAGTCACTAATCAAATCCGCTCCAAAGGCAGTTTCAACTATTTTTTTAAATCCTATTTTTCTTAATGCAGCGGGTAATTTAAAATAATCGTTAGGAAATGAAGCCGTAAAAGAAGGAGCAATCAGTGCAATTGTATCATTATTTTCCAGGTAGTCAAGAACTAAAGAAGCATCGCTTAGAATCTGTTTGGCGCTCTGTGAACATACTTTTATGCAATGGCCGCATACAATACATCTTTCCGAAATAACCGCCGCTTGGCCTGCTACAACTTTAATTGCCTTTGCCGGGCATTCCCGGATGCACGAATAACATATTTTACATCTATCGGAGATAGTGCTTACTATTCCGCGGTTCATATTATTATTTCTTTTATCCTACAGCTTAAGAAAGCTAGTAGGCTCTTTTTCTATTATAATATTCTGTATGAAGTATTTCATGAGCTTTATGCCCGTTCGGTTCAATAAAAAATTCCTTATATAAAGTTTTGACTCCTTCATTCTCATGCGACTTCCTGTTTTTCATATTCATATCTATTTGATATAAAGCCTTCATCCGCTTTTCAACTTTTTCCTGCCGCTGATGAATCGGCTGTCCGCCTCCGTTTATGCAGCCTCCCGGACAGGCCATAACTTCAATAAAATGATATTTAGATTTCCCAAGCTGAACATCATTAATTATCTGCTTTATATTTCCTATTCCGTTAACAACTGCAATATTTAACTGAATTCCGTTTATATTAATGGAAGTTTCCTTTATACCCTTCATCCCGCGGATAACTTCAAACTCCAGCTTTTCCAATTCAGTTCCGGTAAGTTTAAAGTAAGCAGTACGAAGAGCAGCTTCCATTACGCCTCCGCTTGTACCGAATATTGCCGCTGCGCCGGTAGATTCACCCAAAGGATTATCAAAATTATCTGCCGGCAAATCGCTGAAGTTAATTCCTGCTATTTTGAAAAATCTTACAAGCTCCCTTGTCGTCAGAACCGCATCCACATCATGCAGTGCTTTTTCAGAAAGCTCAGCCCTGTTCGATTCATATTTTTTCACAGTGCAGGGCATGATTGAAACGACAAAAACATCTTTCGGATCAATACCCATTTTCTTTGCATAAAAAGTTTTTATAACCGCACCTTCCATTTCATGCGGAGATTTGCAGGTGGAGATATGATCAAGAATTTCAGGTTTGTTTTGTTCAACATATCTAATCCATCCCGG
>JBLNGL010000421.1:0-6555 GCA_050264735.1 Ignavibacteria bacterium
AGCTGAATGTATAAAAAGGAAAAAAGAATAAATGATATCGTTAAAAAAAGAATTAAGATAATTAAATGGAAGAAAAGATATTTTTTTATTGAGGCATTTTTTTGAAGAAATAGAATTAAAATCAGAGCAATAGAAAAAATGAAAAAAGAAGGGAAATATAAACCGGTTTTCAAAGAACTCTTATTTAAAAGATTATCAACGGCAAAGGCATGCAGGGCAACTCCGGGAAGATAATCATCGTATGCAGTTTTAAAAGCAGGCGCAAATTCAGGATCGCTTAGACCGATAATCACAAATTTATCTTTAAAACTAGCTATTACCCCGCTTTTTTGCTGAACCATACGGAAATATTCCAGCATCGTATAATTTCTGAATTTCCTCCAGGAAGATAAAAAATTCACATTGATTAAATCTCCGGCTTCTTTTTTGCTTCCGTCAATCACTTGAACGCAAAAAGCTTTCTCTTCCTTCTTTCCTTTAAGCTCCAAGGGAATGCAGATGTTCTTTTCTTTAATAAAATTTATATGACCGGTTGGAATGTTTTTATTAAGAAGCTTTGGAGTGGGAAAGCTCAGCGAGTCGGTTGTGTATGTTCGGTCTTTGAAATTTATTTTACCTGCTACGGAACTAAGGACAACCTTTCCCGATTTTTCAATTTCTCTTTCCAGCAGATGATCATAGACAGCCTGAGTCGAAAATTTCGCGCTTATAAATATTTCAAGTCCGATCTTTTTTACTTTGTAATTAGCAAGATCATTAATTAAAAGGGCATAATAAGATCTTTTAACCGGCCAGGGACCAATGCTTTCTATATCGTCAGATGAAATATGTATTATTATTATATTGGTATCGGGCTGTGCTTCCCCTTTCAATATGTAAAAAGTACGTTCGGTGTTTTGATCGATAAAATCGCCGATTGTTCTGAAGGAAATAATAAAAAGAGCGGAGAGAATTATAATTAGAATTTGAATAATTATTTTATTGCGGTTATTCAACTGTTCGGGCTCTTTATTCTAAAGGAAAAGTAATTCAAAAATAAGAAAAATTACTGTTTATAATTATTTGAGCAATAATGGAATGGTAAATAAAGATAACCTATTTAGTATTACAAGACTTAAAGAAGAATTCCCCGGCTATAAAAAAATCATGCTGAGGCACAGGGAAGCTGTTGAGAAAAATGAGGATTTTTATATTGATCCGGGAACCGGCTTGACGGTATTTACGGCATTATATTTATTTAACAGAGGATACTGCTGTGGCAGCGGATGCAGGCACTGCCCGTACACAAATATTGGAGAAGATGGTGAGAGATGATGTCATGATTTATTTGTTTAATGTTCCTAACAATACGGCAGCTTTTCCAACTACACCGCCGCTTGATGTAAAGCCTACTGCAGCAACAATATTATCGTTGCAATCCCCCGCTATTAAAACTATTCCTTCAGGCCTTTGTTTTACTATTTGCCAGCTTGATCCGTTAAAATGGACTATCCCATCCGGCCCTATTCCATATATATTATTGCATTTGGTTCCCCTTACTGTTGTAAAAAAATATCCTGTTGAGGTAGCTTGCCGCCAGTTATCTTTTTCATTTATCCAGATATCTGCACCGCTTGCATAAGTTCTTCTCCCATCCACCCATATTCCGCACAAACTCCTTGAAGCAGACCATTCCAAAGTATCTTTAGCCGAGGAACCATTTATACTAAGTATTTTGTAATCATTTATTGACGATGCTGTAACAAGTATTTTAAGGGAACCGTTCATTATTTCTTTAGTTCCCCATATATTTAAAAGATCTGAAGTTATTCCGCTTTCTATTTTCTGCCAAGTTCCGTTTTGGCTATATGCAATTGTTCCTAAAGTTCCCACGTAGTATAAATTTAAGGATGATAAACCCCATATTTTTGTTAAATATCCATCATTTTGATCAAGTACTCCCATATCAAATAAATGGAATTGAGTCCAATTATTTCCATCCCCGTGAATTGGTACACCAGATGAAAGCCAAATATCATTTAAAGAAAATTCATAAATTCCATATAAAGGTGAAGTAATTAAGTTTCCATTGTGAATAACGGAAATTCTTTTATACTTCCAATCAATTCCATTCCATTGTATTGAATTATATGCATTAGGATCAGGCTGCCCGGTAGAATCATTCACAAAAATTTCTCCTACTGCATAAATATTATTTTGATCAATTACAGAAACATCATTCATGGTACTACTTCCTGCTGTTTCAGGTTCTCCAAACGTAAATGTTTGCCAGGTAAAATTGTGGCTCGTTGTATCCAAAGTCCTTACCTGTAGCGTATCTCCTATCTCTTCATTTCCATTAATTATACTTCTTGTCTGGTAAACATAAGTTTTACCAGGCAGCAGGGTTTCATCAATTATTATTGTATCCGGATTAGTTAAAGTGAAATTAAGAAACTGGTTTTCATCTCTATTAAGAGTAATGTTAACAGGAAGGATAGTATCTTCTGCAGTGACACTGATAAATGCTTCAGTGCAGGTTGTTTCAATAAGATTTAATTCAACTGCTTTAGGTTTTTCCTGAGTAGGTGGAGGTGGTTCTGTAGTGTTGCAGCTATAATTAATTAACAGGAATATTGGTAAGAGAATGTTTTTAATCATTATTTTCTTTTTTTCCCTCTTCATTTTACAACTTTCTAAAAATTATCATATCTTTTCCTAAAAAGCTATATCAGCAAAATTAAATGCTCTACGCAACGAACGTTCCACTTTACCGAATTTTGAATTAATATTAGTAAACTTAATTTTGGAATATTGTAGATATTCAGACTTTTGTAACAAATGGTAATAACAAAGAGAATAGATCCTTGTAGAGGATCAACTAAAGCAGATTTTAAATAAATTTTTTGCTGAAATTTATCCCCAATAATGATGAAAATTAATAACTATGAGAAAAGATTTCAATTCTGATTCGAAACCGTTGAAACGGTTGTGAGAAGTATTTTCTTATATAACACCGGGATAAATCCCGGTGTTATAACTAAAATTAAATTGTTGAGATGGAATAATTTTCCTTTACTTCGAAGAAGGATTAAGGGAGAAGCTTATAATATAAACTTGCTGAGATCCCTGTTCTTAACTATTGCGCTTAATTTATTCCTGACAAACTCTCCGTTTATTACTACTTTTTCCTGCGGCACTTTATCCGGCACATCGAATAATATTTCATCAAGCAAAGTTGTTAAAATTGTGTGGAGCCTCCTTGCACCGATATTTTCAATCTGCTCGTTAACTTCAGTAGCAAGACGTGCAATTTCCCTAATTGCATCCTTTTTAAAATCTAATTTAACTCCTTCGGTTTCAAGCAATGCGCTGTACTGCTTAAGCAGTGCATTTTCCGGTAATGTAAGTATTTTGATAAAGTCATCTTCGGTTAAACTTTTTAATTCAACACGGATTGGGAAACGGCCCTGCAGCTCCGGTATTAAGTCGGACGGCTTTGCAACGTGAAATGCACCCGAAGCAATAAACAAAATATGATCGGTTTTTACGACACCGTATTTTGTATTCACGTTGGAGCCTTCAACAATCGGAAGGAGATCTCTTTGAACTCCTTCACGGGAGACATCCGGACCATGCCCTTTTCCGCCGCTGTTTGCCACTTTATCAATTTCATCTACAAAGACAATCCCTGAATCCTGAACTCTGACAATAGCTTCTTTCTGGACTGCTTCCATGTCAATTAATTTTTGCGCTTCTTCCTGTGCAATTAAAGTCCGCGCCTCTGCGATTGAAGTTTTTCTTTTCTTCTTTTTCTTCGGCATTATATTTCCCATAATCTCCTGCAGGTTTATTCCCATGTCGTCCATCCCAAACGGGCCGAGCACCTGCATTCCTACAGTAGTCTGAACCGAAGCATCAAATTCAATCAGCTTATCGTCCATTTCCCCGCTTTTAATTTTGGCTCTCATCCATTCCCGTGTTTTTTTATTCTGATACGTTTCATTTTCTTCATTGTTTTCATTTCCTGCAGCGGATGCATGTTTTTTCACAGGCGGTATCAAAATATCTAGTACTCTTTCTTCAGCGAGATCTTCGGCTTTTGCCTGCACTTCCTGGGTTTTTTCAGATTTAACCATGTTCACTGCCGCATCCGTTAAATCGCGTATCATCGATTCAACGTCTCTCCCGACATACCCGACTTCAGTGAATTTAGATGCTTCCACTTTAATAAACGGCGCATTTGAAAGCTTAGCAAGCCTGCGGGCAATTTCGGTTTTACCGACTCCGGTAGGTCCGATTAAAATAATATTATTAGGAAGAATTTCTTCCCTTAAAAAATCTTTTATCTGCTGCCTTCTCCAGCGGTTTCTAAGTGCAATTGCCACAGCACGTTTTGCTTCCGTCTGCCCGATAATGTACTTATCAAGGATTTCCACAATTTGAGTGGGTGTTAATTCTTTTCTTTTCTCCATTATAAATCTCCAAACTTTAAAAGGAATGTACCGGAATTCCTATCGCAATTTTATTTTTCAATTGTTTCAACATGAATTTTATCATTAGTATAGATGCAGATATCGGCTGCAGTTTTTAAAGCTTCAACAACAATTTCCTTTGCGGAGAGGTTGCTGTATTTCTTCAGCATCTTAGCTGCGGCAAGAGCATATGGTCCGCCGGAACCGATTGCAACAATATTATCATCAGGTTCAATTACATCCCCGTTCCCGGAAATTATCAAAGCTTTATCTTCAGTAACCACAGCAAGCATGGCTTCAAGCCGGCGCAGATATTTATCTGTCCGCCAGTCTTTGGCAAGCTCGACTGCTGCTCTTCCCACATTGCCTGTATACTGTTCAAGCTTGTCTTCAAATCTTTCCATAAGAGTAAAAGCATCTGCGGACGCACCTGCAAAACCGCAAAGAACTTTGCCGTTGGTAATTTTTCTTATTTTCATGGCATTATGCTTCATTACTGTATTGCCGACGGTTACCTGTCCGTCTCCGCCTATGGCGGCAATCCCTTTGTGAAGGATCCCCAGTATGGTTGTAGATGTAATTTTATTTTCCATTTTTACTTATTATTAAAATTTTTAAAAAGCTGCAGTCCACTATAATAAAGAGGGCTAAGTCTTATCAATTTAAATATTTATTAATTTTTAAAGGAAAAATTCTCGGCACGGTTTCCCGGTACCTGTTATATTCATTGCTGAATATTTCCGACAATTTTTTTTCTTCATAGATAGACCCTATATAAAAATATCCGATAATACATACAAGCAAAGTCAAATAAAATAGATCCATCACCGGTCTGCAGACTAAAAATATAATAGTAAAAAAATATATCGGGTGACGAACCAATTTATAAGGTCCTTTTGTCGTGAAGGTCATCTTTTCATCCAATAATTCTGCCTGGTATTCTCCTTTAAACCATCTAATTACCTGTGGGATTCCCGTAAATTCACCCAAACCTGAAAATTTAACAGCCCAGATAATTCCAATTAATGCTAAAACCTGAGGTACTAAGATAATGAAATCGAATGGATTAGGTAAATCATAAATAATTATACCAGGTTGAGGAGATGCCCTTAAAAAAAAATAAAAAGTTATTAAAGCAAAGATATTATAAAACAGCCTGTATGCAGCAATCAGGCTGCCGAATTTATCTTTGACAAATTTTTTTATTTTGAGAGAGGCTAAGATGGTATGAACAGAAGCAAATATTATAAAAAGTATAATAATGATTAATACATCGAGAACATAGCTCATTTGAATTCGCGGCGCAGCCTTGCAATAGGAATTTTTAAATGCTCCCTGTATTTTGCTACAGTCCGGCGCGCAATATGTATCCCTTCATCATTCAGGATTTCAGCCAATTTGTCGTCGCTGAACGGAGATTTCTTATTTTCTTTTTCTATTATCTCCTGCAGCCTCACTTTTATATGTTTATTGGAAACTTCTTCACCGAAATCTGTTGAAAGTCCTTCACTGAAGAAATATTTCAGCTCGTGAATTCCCTGCGGACTCTGGACATACTTGCCGTTTACAACCCTGCTGATGGTGGATATATCCATCCCGATTTCTTCAGCAATATCTTTATAAATCATCGGGCGAAGGTACTTAGCGCCTTTATCAAAAAACTCATGCTGCTTGATTACAATGGCCTGCATAATCTTCATTAATGTTTCGCGCCTCTGCTGGATGCATGCAATAAACCATTTAGCCGACTCAAATTTTTCCCTTAAAAATTTATAAGTGCTTTTATCCTTCGGAGATTTCCTTTTTTTTCTGGTTGAATCGAACATCTCAAGGTAGGATTTATTTATGGTTACGGATGGAAGAGTCCTGTCATTTAATGTGATAACAAAATTATCATCCACTTTCTCCACAATAAAGTCGGGAGTAATCTGATTCATCTCTACCGATTCAATATTGCCCTCACCTGGTTTCGGATTCAGTTTATGAATAATTTCAAATACCAGTCTAAGCGTTTCATCCGAGAGGTTCATTTTTGTCTTTATCATTTCAAAACGGCGCTTTGTAAAATCATCAAAATATTTATTCAGCAGCTCTTCCGCCA
>JBLNGL010000422.1:0-3240 GCA_050264735.1 Ignavibacteria bacterium
ACCAATATGGAAACATCTTCTCCCTTAGTAACATGAAGATTCCCGGGTTCAATTATGAAATAAAATTTTGCCGGAGGGATAAATTCTTTATTAAAATTAATTAAACGGTTAGAGGCAGCATACAGACCTGGAACTGCAAAGACTATTATAGAAAATAATGAAGCAACCGCCGCGGTATAGATCAGCAGCTTTTTCCCTTTTTTAAAATCGACTATTGATTCAAATCTTATATCTTTGGATCGCTTATAAACCTCTATGAAAGCAGCGTCGATAAGTTTTTCCGAATAGAAAGTATTTGATTCCTTTCGAGAAACAAGCTGCATTGCATTCAATAAATCATCTTTAATTTCCGGGAAATTTTTGCCGACATGATCAGCGGCCAGGTAGTAATTCGGACTGCTTAAAATATTCAGATACCTGCACAGCGGAATAATAAATAAAAAAACACCCGCACCGATTGAAATTAAAAGAAAAATAAAAAAGAACATCATCCTAACTGCGGAGTTAAAATGACCTATCAGCTCCAATAAGGTAAATGTGAAGAAAACTGAAAGCGCAATAATAAATGCAGTCTGAATTCCGATAAATATGAAGGAAGCATTTTCATGTCTCTTCAGGATATCCAGCTTTTTTATTATTTCCTTATAGTAACCAGATTCTAAGATCATATCACTATTAAGCCCTTAAGATTATTGCGTCAACGCCCATACGACTATATTTGTTCCAAACCTTAAAGCTTCTTCCCTTTTATTCTCCGGATCATTGTGTACGTCCGGATCAGCCCATCCGTCGCTTGGATTACATTCATAAGTATAATAAACAACCATCCTTTTGTCAATAAATAATCCAAATCCCTGAGAGGGTTTTTTATCATGTTCATGTGTCTTGGGCGGGCCGGAATTAAAATCGTAAACGATATTATAGATCAGGTGATTAAAAGGAAGCTCTATAAAATCTTTATCGGGAAAGACTTTTTTCATTTCCCGCCTTATTGCATTATCTAGTCCGTAATCATCATCAATATAAAGAAAGCCTCCATTCTCAAGATATTTATTCAATTTCAATGCTTCCTCTTGTGTAAAAACAACATTGCCATGTCCTGTTAAAAATAAAAAAGGATATGAAAAAATCTCGTCGCTTGCGAGATCGACAAATGAATATTCCGGATTAACATCAATATTGGTATTTGCATGAACAAAATTCAGCAGGTTAACTTCGGCAGAAGGATCATTATACCAATCTCCCCCGCCATTGTATTTTAAACGGGCAATTTTGAAAGCTCCTTTAACTTTTTGGACGGGCTGCGCAAGCAGAGGGATAAACGGGAGCAGAATAAATATAATTACTAATTTCTTCATAGGCAGGCCAATATATTTACGGAAGAAATGAATATCAATGTAGAAGAGATATGCTAGGTCTTATACTTTGATATATTCAAACAACATACAGGGATATATGTTTTTCATTTTTTATATATGAAGTGAAGAAAAATCGCAGACTTTTACTTCAATAAAAGCAGTTTCTGCATATATAAAATATCACCGCCGCCTGATAGAACTGCCAAATAAATTCCGTTTCCTGCCTGTATATTGTTTTGATTTGTTCCATTCCAAATTAATGATCCTCTGCCTCTCAGATTTTCAAAACTTTTATTAATTCCCCGGTTATCGAAAATATTTTAAGCGATGAAGGAGAATTCAGATGGATGTTATATTCAATTCTGCATGAGGGATTGAACGGGTTTGGATGTACTTTTAAGTAAAACTCTTCCGGTATAATATTTTTTGCTACTCCGACCGGAGCAGTTTCCAGCACGAAATGGCACACCGAACCGGCAGGCAATTGATACGCAAAGTTATTATTTGAAATATCCGAGACAGGATTTATCTCTGTTATTTCCGGACTGCTGCTGTCCAGCATCCAAACTCTAGCGCTCAGAATCTGATTATCCAATGAAACAGAAAAATTTCCTAGTGGAGGTCCTGGAATGATAGTGCCTGGGAAAAGCATTGAAGGCGTTAATTTAGGAGATTCGAGGGAAATTGTTGAGCAAAAGTTAGGGCCACCAACAAAAGTAGGCTGGTCGGATGGTTTTTACAGAGGATGGAGATCTTATGCATATGAAGAAGGTATACATTCCGGTATATATATAGATTTTATTGATTATGGAGAAAGTTATGGTCCAGTTGATGCTATCAGTGTGGTTAAAGTACCCTTCAAGGATTCTCTTTTTTATAATGGCAAAACAAAAGAAGGAATTGGAATAGGTTCATCAATTAATGATGTACATAGAATCTATGGCGATCCCAAATATACCATGGTACAGGGAAATTGGATTGCTGATTTTTACTGTATTTATAAAAAAAAATTTGAAATACATTATATTGATAAAATGATAACTACGATATTCATCGGATACTTTACACCCATTGAAGAGGATACCCTTTCTTGTTCTGCCTGGTAATTTATAAAAATTAAAGTAATTGAGGCTTAGCAGCTAAAAATAAAAAACAGTTACTATTTAATAAGAAGGAAGATATGAAAACTGTATTAATATTAATTGTTTTTATTTCTTCAACAATTTTCATAAATCTAAAAGAAGATTCAATTATAGTTGGGAGTTATTGATATTGGCAAAGTAATCAGAACCCCACCTCGCCTCCCCTTTTGCCAAAGGGAAGGACGGGAGGGGTTAATCAGCAAATCATACCCGCACCTGAGGTGGTATTGCTTTCTTTATCTATCAGGATGAAATTGCCATTGGCTTTGTTTTTTTGATAGGAATCGTAGGTCAAAGGAAATGTTGTTTTGATTCCGGCTCTGCAGATATCGTTCAAATTTATTTCACCCGGATTTTTTATTTCACTTAATGTATTAACATCAATTTTGTGAATTAAATTTTCTATGCGGCATTCAACTATCCTGCTGTTGTGCTGAAGCAGATAATTATTATTTTCCGTCAATGGTTTCGTGTCCATCCAGCATACAATTGCCTCAAAATTATTGTTGACAACCGGGAGATTTTCTTCACCCGATGCTTTTACAAATAAATCACCACGTTTAACTTCCATTTTATCGTACAAATGCATTACTACCGACATAGGGGCATATGCTTCTTCAACTTCATTCCCGAATATTTCAATGGTCTTTATGGAAGAAGCTTTAAAAGAATTCCCATTAGATCCAAAAGGATTCGATATTAAAACCTTATCTCCCTTTTTAAAAACTCCGCTAATAATT
>JBLNGL010000423.1:0-2612 GCA_050264735.1 Ignavibacteria bacterium
AAAGTGGTAACATCGCTGTACCCCATAAAAACTTTGGGATTATTTTTAATAGACACATAATCGATAAGAGGCAGAGTTCTTGTGCATCCGTATCCGCCTCTTGTGCATATAATCCCTTCGATGTCTTTTCTAGCGAACATTTCATTTAAGTCGGCCGCTCTTTTTTCGTCAGTTCCGGCAAAATATCCATGCCGTAATAAAATTCTGTCTGAATAGACAGGTTTTAATTCCAGGGTTTCAAGATTTTTAATTGATTCTTCTAGCTCTTCCCGGGTTATAAAACTGCCCGGGGAAATAAGTCCGACCTTACTCCCTTTTTTTAATTTTGCCGGCTTAATTGTACTATGATTGTCCTCAGTTTTACCGGAGTTTCTTATTGCAGCATATGGCAGGCTTAAAAAAGCTGCAGCGGAAATCGATTGTATAAATTTTTTCCTTTGCATCACTCCGTTTTTTCATCATATATCAAATGATCGAAAGTTTCACGGCTGCGGACAATCGAAAATTTATTTCCCGACACTAATACTTCAGGAGGTTTTCTTCTTGCATTATAATTTGAAGACATTACGACCGAATATGCTCCTGCAGACATAATTGCCAGATGTTCTCCTCTTTTACAATCCGCAACTACCCGGTTTTTTGCAAAATAATCTCCGCTTTCACAAACAGGACCAACGATATCTGCTGTAATATCGTTTCTTTCGCTATTTAACTTTACCGGCTGTATATGGTGATATGCGTTATAAAAACTAGGTCTCAGCAGATCATTCATAGCCGCATCAACTATAATAAAATTTTTATCTCTCAGTGACGAGTTTGTTTTAGTGTAAATAATTTTTGCGGCAAGAATTCCGCCGTTTGCATTGAGATATCTGCCCGGCTCAAAAAATACTCTGCATTTCAGCTTCTTCAGCTTAGGCATCAAAGCTTCTGCATATTCCCGGATCGTAAAGACATCTTCATTATTATATTTTACTCCTACTCCTCCTCCGACATCAAAATGATCGAGAGTCAATCCGTAATCTTTTACTTTAAAGAATATCTCCGAAAGTTTATCAACTGCATCGGTAAAAGGTTCCAGTGCGGTAATCTGCGAACCGAGGTGCATATCAATTCCGGTAAATTTAATGTTAGAATATTTTTTATAATTCTCAAATATTTTTAATGAAGATTCCGAATCAATACCGAATTTGTTTTCCCCCAAACCTGTTGAAATATACGGATGAGTCTTAGGATCCACGTCGGGATTTACCCTGATTGCAACATGCGCAGTTTTTTTCATCCTTGAAGCAATCTCATTAATCGCTTCAATTTCCTGTTCAGATTCTGCTTTAATCATAAGCAAGTTTTTTTCAATTGCCAAAGTAATTTCTTCCTCTGTTTTTCCAACTCCAGAGAGAATAATTTTTTCGGGGGATGCCCCGGCTTTAAGAGCGCGGAAGAGCTCACCCTGGCTGTTAACATCCACGCCGCTGCCGAGACTTAAAAAAGTTTTAATTACGCTTAAATTAAAATTTGATTTTGCTGCGTAAAAAATGGTATGCGGGATCTCCTTAAATGCTTCAGAAAATTCCTTGTATTGATCCGTTAAAAATTTTTTGCTGTAGATATAAACCGGAGTACCGGAAGCTTTAATAATTTCCGGAACCGGGACTTCTTGGCAGTAAAGAATAGTGTTTTTATAGGTAAAATAATCTGAGGAGAAATAATCCATTTTAGCCCTGCTAGATTCTGATTTTTTAACTTTTCAATTTAGCAATAAATGGAAAGTAAATAAACAATCGGAAAAGATAGGTTGAATGATTGAATGAATTGCATGAATGCATGAGCTGCATGAATGCATGGGAGGAAATTGAATGATTGAATGGTTGAAAGATTGAATGGGTTGAAAGATTGAAGATTGAAAAATTGCATGGATGCATGAGTTGCATGAAGGAAAATGGATGCGTGATTGCATAACAGCTAATTGAATGGTTGAATGAAGCTTGTCCCCATTTCAAAAAAGTAGTATTGCATATAAAAATGGAAGGTTGTTAAAAAATTTTCTGGATTTGTATTTAGTTTTTTCATACGTTTAATAAAGGTCTTGAATGGGATTAAAAGATGAAAACAAGATTTATCCTTTCCTTCTTCCTTTCTTTATTCTTAAACAAAATAGTTAATACACATTCACCTGTTGAGCTTAAGGCCATTTTCGAAGCTGCAGGGCAGGATTCCTGCGCATTACCCGGCAACTATGTAAAGACTTAGGCGACTTGATCATAGGGCATTAATTTGTTTGATTTAAGATTGAAAATGGTTATTCAAAAAAAGAAAAATGGTCTACTTAAAGTGGTGAAGCAATAAATGAAAAAGCTCTTATCATTTATTATAATTCTTAAACTAAATCTTTTCCCTCAATCTCCCGCATTCTACCCACAGGAACTTCTTAGGTTGGAAGGACCCGGAATGGGATTTAATGTTGAAGTGCACGATATAAATAAAGATGGGAAAGAGGACATAATAGTTGGCAACTGGAATGACACTTATGTTTATTTTGGTGGAGCGGATGTACTTGATGATACAGTTGATATTGTTTATACAGGCAGATGCTTAGCTGTTTGTGATTACAA
>JBLNGL010000424.1:0-5169 GCA_050264735.1 Ignavibacteria bacterium
CTCCGATAGGATGGATCGGCATAAACCAGAGAACACCAACTCCCATATTCTTTAATCTATCCAGATGTGTTTCAAATGCATTAAAAGTTCCTGCAGAAGTGTACTGCCTGACATTCACTTCGTAAATGGAAAGATTATAGCTCCACTCATGATGATCCTGACTATATAAATTTATTATCCATGCATGCAGCAGGAAAAGAGCTGTTAATACGAATCTGTGAAGTTTCACGATATGCCTTCTGCGTTTCTAAAGTATATATATAGTTTTTATATTAGTGTTTTCAGATAATCCAAAATGAAATCAGCCGGTACTGTATGGATACCGGCTGATAATTAGTATAAAGATGACATCTTTTTGAAAAGATGTCATCTTTTTTCCACACAAACCTTATTTCATTAGAATCATCTTCTTAGTAGCAGTAAAGCTGTTGGCTTTAATTGTATAGAAATAAATACCGCTGCTTAAATTTGCCGCATTAAAGTCAACTTCATAAACACCGGTTTTCATTTGCTGGTTTAATAATGTTACTACTTCCTCACCGAGTATATTGAATACCTTCAGGGAAACTAAGCCTTCTTCAGGGATGCTGAATGTAATCTTTGTTGAAGGGTTAAACGGATTCGGATAATTCTGGCTCAGCTTATAAGTTAAGCCAGGTAATCCTTTGTCGGTAACGCCGACGGTCGGACCATCTTCTTCCGGCTTCTCGCCGTCACTCCAAACATCCTGCGGGAAGGAATATGGACTAACAAAAGCCCTTGGACCAGTTTGACCTATATATCTTACACGGCACTGTCCCTGGCCGCCGCCTTCCTGTACAAGAGTATTAGTTGCAGAAACATCTACATAAGCGTAATTATATAAAAATCCGTTAAAATCGGGTCCGTTTATTGTAAGAGTTCCTTCATAAACCATATCGGTGTTACTATCTGTAAGATAAAGAACTCTTGGCTGATCTCCAGGCCATGGTATATTATGAACAGCAAAATAGAATGGCTGTCTTGGTATCCAGACAACTGAATCGGTTGCAGGATCAAATCCTGTAGCAGCTGTCATATCGACACTAAATGTTGCTTCAACAGTAGTACCTGAAGGAATAACCCAATCCGGATGAATTCCTTCAAAGTATTGGGTTCCTTGTTCCTGATTCGACTGCCCAAGGAAAACCACCGGGCGGTCGCGATTGACTGCAGTAGTTGGAGAAATTGCAACCTCCCAGCCTGTGTTTGAATACGGAGTGCTGCCGGTCCCATTTTTAATAAAATATTTATAAATCATGGTATCGTTTACTGGTAGCTGCACAAACGGAACATTCAAAAACCAAACATCCGGATTTCCAGAACTCTGATTCATCTTTGAGCGAGCAGGGTCAGATTCATTCCAGCCGTTAAACTCTGCACGTATCTGCACTGAATCAACATTGGGATTAAAAACACCAAGTTCCGTAGCTACACTCATGTCGCAAACAAAAAGAATATTGCCGTCTGCCAATTGAACGTTTGGATCTTCATCATTCCAAAACTCGGAGATAGACTGGTCGCCGTCAACAACCCAGTGTGTCCTGTCAGGAATTGATTCCCACGTAATTCCTGTTGTATCATCCAGATTTGTATAGATGAATTTAAAGGCAATTAATTGGGCGGAATTTACCGGTGTTGTGACAGTATAAACCGAATCCCCGTCTCCATCCAGCATTTCTATTGGATTCGTTTGCCAATTTGTAAAGCTGCCAGCAACCTTTACCTTTTTAGTAGTAGCAAAATCAGCTACCTGCTGTATAGGAAGACTCATATCAACTTCAAAAGTTACATTTGCAGGAGCACCTGATGGTATTGCCTCATTATCAAACCAAACCGGATCCAAAGTAGTATCCGATATGCCTACTGCTAATGGCCTGTCGGAGATATTATCTTCCCAAGTACCTCCACCGCCTTGATGGAAAAATTTGTAAGCTTGGTTAGAATTTGTGTCGAGACTTATGGTAACATCATAAATGCTGTCGGCATTAGCATCAGACATTGCAGTCTGCCCCCAACTGTTAAAGCTTCCCCTCACATAAACAGTATCAGAAGCCGGATCGAAAGCTCCCTTTAATGCCTGAACAGACATATCAACCTG
The DNA here is from genome assembly GCA_050264735.1 of Ignavibacteria bacterium. Lineage (GTDB taxonomy): Bacteria > Bacteroidota > Ignavibacteria > Ignavibacteriales > Ignavibacteriaceae > DATKLQ01. Next base: position 2,120 of record JBLNGL010000424.1, read on the forward strand.
GAAAGTTACATTTACCGTCTGAGCATTTATAACACTTCCGGTTAATAATATCAGGCAAAAGAGTAAAAATACTTTTCTCATATCACACCTTGATTTTGTTAGTATAAATTAAGTTAATTAAGTTTTTATTTTTTATAGATCACTTTTTCAAAACTTTAATGATACGCCGAAGCTATGAATGTAATCTAACAGCTCAAAATCCTGGTAGCTGTAGTCAAATCCCACGGCAAAAACACCCAGCTCATAATAGAATCCTGCACCGAGTGTCAAACCTTCCTGATTATCTTTCAGAAACAACCCTTTGTATCCGCCTCGTAAAGAGATAATATTATTGAGAAAAGATATCTCACCGCCCATATTTACATATGCAGAATTATCATTCGGGTGTGTCGCATCAACAGAGAGGGTGAATTTCTGCTCGTCTAAAAATTGAACATCTTTTGAAATCCCTATTTGAAGTTTCAGCGGCAATTCAAACTTGTCGGTTTTGTAATAAGCATCAATTGTTTCACTATTACCATGAATATTTGGATCAGAATCATACCTTATTAATAAATCCTCCCCGGTTATTTGCAATTTTGTACCATAATTTGAGATCATGCTCGAAAATTTAATTCCATAGAAAGGAGTTGCAAATATTGTCCCTACATCAAAAGCAACTCCGCCGGCGGTTGAATTAAATATATCTTCCAAAACGTACTTTGCAGTCATACCTACGGCGAATTCGTCCGTAATATTCCGGGCATAAGAAAGTGCAAATGCATAGCTGGAAGCAGAAAATTTTTCTCCTGTTCCTTCCGGATAGAGTTCGGTTGTTACATCCATTTCCCCGAAATCGAGCGCAGTCACGCTCACTCCGAAGCTGCCTATTTCTCCGGCAGGAATAACCACAGCCATATAATTCAAATTTATATCCAAATCTTTATACAGGCTTGTATAAGTAAACATAGCTTCAAAATCAGTGAATGCCGCGGTGCCGGCAGGATTCCAGTAAAGGGCAGAAGCATCGTTTGCAATTGAAGTAAATGCACCTCCCATTGCATTGGCACGGGCACCGATGCCTACACTTAGAAATTTTGCAGCAGTTGTTCCGGTTTTTGTAACCTGACTAAATCCAACTGCTTGAATCATAACAAACAAGAAAATTATCCCGCCGAGTCGGGATCCTTTCGGGATTTGTATCAGTTTTTTCATATTTCGAAATCTCCTAAAGCTTCATAATTTTACAAGTATGCAACCGTCACTTCCAACCTGCTTGCAGGCAGGAATGATGGTTACTTCAACATAAAACTATTTTAAAATCGCAAACTTGCCGACAGTTTTTCCAAGGCCCGGGGCATCTATATGATAAATGTAAACACCATAAGAAACTGAGAGATTATCTCTTGTCAAAAGATCCCATTCCGCCGATCCATCCATTAAGTTACTCTCGTGCTCAATTTCTCTTACCAGTTCACCGTTAACCGTAAAAATTCTTATGGTACATTTATTCGGTAAATGAGTAAAATGTATTGAACGAGGTCCACGGCCGCTGCTATAAGGATTTTCGGGTTCCCATTTCGCCTGAGCTATATAGGGATTCGGTACAACTTTTATTTTATTAAGATCCGCTTTGGCTTGTTCTAAATCTGTAAAGCCTTTTTTAGCTACAAATCTGAATGCATCTGTAGAAAGGAATGGTTTGAAAACAGAGACAATTGCCGTATCTGCTGCTTCAGGCGGCACATATGAGTTTGCATTCAAAAAATAAAACCACCAGGTAGGTGATAATGCGGTATCTCCCGCTTCCTGTTGCTCAAGGAAAACAATTCTATCTTTAAAGGATCTTAATCCTTGAGCCCTAGCTGAAAACCTGCCTGCTCCCCCCGATGTGTCATATTCAAGAAAAGCAAACTCAATGAATTTTTGAGTGCTTTTATTATATACCCTAAAATTTACAGGTTTGGATGGGTGATTTTCTAAAGGTGGAGCACTATGCTGAAAAAATCTAGAAGTATCAATACCTAACTCGCCAAAGATAATAGTATAATCATTTGGTCTCTCCACTCCTTGAACCGTAACGGATGCGTATTTTTGCAGGTCAAATTTTGTTATAGCGGGATCACTCCAATGCGAATTGGTATTGTCTAAAGCAACTCTGCTGGCATTAAGAAGCGTCAATTTGAACCCATCTGTTATTTTTCCTTCTACATCTGCACCCCACTTGGTATCCTTATCAATTACTACAACATTCTCGGTTGAATCGGTTAAGGTATAATTCTTAGTTGTTAAAGTATCTACTGTCGGACCTTTTTTTACTGTATCTTCAAATGTTATATAATAAACATGCCCCTCCTTAATTTCATCGGGGTTTATGATCTCATACTGTATCGTGCTTGTTGTAAAACCTTGTACCCTTTCAATATTACCTAATGTGGGGGAGACATAACCCGCTGTCGGGGCTTCGGGAGTAACCACTGCTACATTCTTCCCCACTGTTTTTACCGTTCCGTCCGGATTAAGGGTTACACTTATTTTGCACTCTGCAGGAGTAATTTCCCCCGGAGTATAACCGAAATCATAGGAAGTAATTGCATAGTAGTAAGTAAACCCATTCTTAGCAGAGTTATCTATCCAAGAATGAACTAATCCGCTGTCATTTCCTAAATTAAAATGAACTCCTTCAAATCCAACCGAATCATAACCTACAATTCCATCTTCGAGATCAAACTGTGCAGAGGGCAATAAAAATGTCGGCGAACCTTGTGCATTTGTTATTATTTTAGGATCAAGGAAAGCAGGATCGGTCGCCCGGTAAATTCTATATCCTTCAAAATCATGACCATTGCCGCCAATCTTATCAATATACCTGTCAAATGTACTTTCAGCAGCATCATCCCAGTATAAAGTCACTTTATTGTCTCCAGGTATTGCAGTTAATTTCGGGATAATGGGCGAATTAGCAAATTGGTAATCATTATTATAAGTTTCCTGCGCACGGACTTTCTTATCCAATACCGCCTGCTTTCTGATTTGTCCATCAGGATCATTCATAGGGCCGTTTGCTAAAA
>JBLNGL010000425.1:0-2952 GCA_050264735.1 Ignavibacteria bacterium
AAGCAGAAACCGCTTCATTCTTTACGCTGAACGGAATTTCCTTAACTCCTTTTTCAACAATCTGATCAACTTTATTTTTCAATTCCAGAACAACTCTCTCTGCAGTTTTCCTTCCGATTCCGGGAACGGCGATCATTCTGGAAACATCACCCGATTGAATCGCATTTTTTAATTCATCAACCTGAATCCCCGATAAAATTCCGATCGCAAGCTTCGGTCCTATCCCGTTTATGCCGATCAGCAGTTCGAACATCTCTTTTTCCACTTCGGAATAAAAGCCGTAAAGTGAAATTGAATCTTCTTTTACATTGGTATGAATATAGAGTGAGACCGAATTTTTCTCGCTTATTTTTTCGAAAGTATTAATTGAAATGTTTACCAGGTATCCGACCCCGTTTACATCGAGAAGGATTTTAGTTGGCTTGGAAGAAATTATTTTACCCGATAAAAAGCCGATCATTTATTATTCCTCTCAAGTCCTTCAGCAATATTATTCATTACTGATACAGCTGATCTTTGAATCCGGTCTCTTAAACCGAAATTCTTTGAAAATTTCTCGGAAGATGTTAGGTCATAAATTGATTTAACAAATTCTCTGGTATCTTTCCAAACTTTTAAATCTTCAAATGCTGTTGTTTTCATTTTTCCCCTATTAATATTTTTATTTTAAGAAATAAATCTTTTAATCTTTAAATTTTCAATCTTTTCCCGCAAAGCGGGATCCCGCTACGCGGGAAAATTTTTTAATTAAAAGTCGATTATCCGTTCGGGAAATTTCTCAACGAAAGATTTCCAGCTTCTGCTTTTTGCCGATTTAAAATTCTTCATCCGGAATGCATGGCATAATGCTACAGCGAGCGCGTCCGATTCATCATATTTCATTTTCAAAGAATTTATTGCAAGAAGATTTCTAATCATATAGCAGATCTGCTCTTTGCTGGCCGCACCTCTTCCGGCAATTGATTTTTTAATTTCTCTTGGTGAATATTCGCTTGCAGGGATATTGTTGTGAACCGCTGCGAGAAGCGACACTCCCCTTGCATAGCCAATCTTCATAGCCGACTGAACATTCTTACCGTAAAAGGCTGTCTCAATTGCAAACTCATCGGGTCTGAACTGTTTGATAATTCCCACAAGCTCATCATAAATAATTTCGAGTTTTTGAGATAAATTTTTTTCTTGAGGAAGCTTGATTATTCCGCTGGTTATATGGATGAAATTTGATTGAGTGCACCCGGCTTCCGCTCCGTTTTTAATAATTCCGAATCCTGTTAAAATTGTACCGGGATCAACTCCGAGAATTATCACTTTAAAATTCCGTAAGTTTAAAAATAAGAATCATTTATTCGGCAAAATCGGCATTTGTATAAACATTCTGCACATCATCGCAGTCTTCAAGTGCTTCAATCAGAGTAATAACCTTTTCGGCATCTTCTCCCCTTATTTTGATCGAATTTTTTGCAACCCATTGGAGAGAAGCATTTTCAACCTCTAATTTTTTATTTACAATTGCTTTCCTGACCGGTTCGAATGCTTCCATTGAAGTTTTTACCTCATAGAAATCATCCGCGGTTTCAAGGTCATCTGCCCCCGCATCCAAGGCAATTTCCATCAGTTCATCCTCAGATTTACCCTGTTTAGGGAGGATTATAATTCCTTTTCTGTCGAACATCCACGCAACAGAACCTGTTTCACCAAGTGTACCCCCGTGCTTGCTGAAAATATGTCTTACTTCAGCAACGGTTCTGTTTTTATTATCGGTAGCAACTTCTACCATAACTGCAATACCGCTGTGAGCATAGCCTTCATAAGTAAGTTCAGCATAGTGCGATCCTTCCAGTTCGCCTGTAGCTTTTTTTACGGCTCTGTCGATATTATCCTGCGGCATGTTTACCGACTTTGCATTGTCGATTGCAAGTCTCAATCGGGGATTTCCGGCCGGATCACCTCCCCCTTCGCGTGCGGCAATTGTAATTTCTTTAATAAGTTTCGTAAACATCTTCCCCCGTTTAGCATCGATTACAGCTTTTTTTCTTTTAGTAGTCGCCCATTTCGAATGACCGGACATTTAATTTAACTCCTCATTATTTTCTTTAATCTTTTCGATTATTTCAACTTGAACAGCAGGTTTTACCGGATTAATTTTTTCCCTGACGTCTCTGACTCTAAATTGAGGAAAGATTCTTCCGTCTCTTGCAGTCTTATCAATAGTAAAAACCATATCAAAAAATGTATTGGTTTTATTCATCATTTCACAGAAGCTGCCCATATTAAATCCGATGCAGTCAAAAACCTTATCTGAACCAATCTGTTTTACGCATACGACGAGATGATCCGTGCCTACAATTCTTGCTATTCCCGAAACTTCAACATTTTCTGCCAGAAATACAGGCCTCATGTTTCCAGGACCGTACGGAGAAAACTGATCGAGAACCCTAAGAAATTTAGGTGTTATTTCAGAGAATTTCAGCCTTGAATCGATCTCTATCTCAGGGAGAAGATCTTCGCCGTTCAAGGATTCCTTAACAATCCGGGTGAACTTTTCTCTGAATTCATTCAGCTTTTCCAATTCTACTGCTAATCCTGCTGCAGCTTGATGTCCTCCGAAATGAATCAAAAGATCTTCACACTTTTTCAAGGCATTATAAATATTAAAATTTGAAGTGCTTCTAGCGGAACCTTTAGCTATCCCGTCGACGGTAGTAAGCATGATCGTAGGCCGGTAATATTTTTCAACAAGACGTGAAGCGACAATCCCAATTACTCCAGGATGCCACGTTTCCTGGTGCAGAATGATTGCAAGCTGTTCATTTAAATTGAAGGAATTCTGCACAATGTCCAACGCATGTCCGAAGGTATCCTCATCAATTTTTCTTCGCTGGTAATTTTCTGTCTCCAGAACCTCAGCAAGCTCTGCCGCTTTTCCAGGATCTCCGGTTACCAGCAGCTCAA
>JBLNGL010000426.1:0-9704 GCA_050264735.1 Ignavibacteria bacterium
CCGTTCCTTTATACATGCTCTGAATATTTTGTAGATGAAAAACGCAAAATTAATACATCTGAGTTTGATAGGCTTTTAAGAGAATTAAGGGAAATGCATCCCGAATGTGTCTCTTATGTGCAGCAGAATTTAATGGACAGTCATGACACTCACCGGCTTTCATCTCATATTGTTAATAAAAATCTGGCTTCTTATAGAAAATGGGGAGATTTCCATCCTGCATCCAAAGCCGAAAATCCGGAATATGATACCAGGAAGCCTGATGAATCTGAAAAGAAGATTCAGAAGCTGATGATTTTATTTCAGATGACTTATCTTGGAGCGCCCATGGTTTATTACGGCGATGAAGCCGGGATGTGGGGTGCGAACGACCCCTGCGACCGGAAACCGATGACCTGGAAGGAAATGAAATTTGATAATGATTCAGTGCTGCCCGATCAATCAAAACGAAATACATCTTATGAAGTAAAATTTGATGATGAGATGTTCGCTTATTATAAAAAAATTGTTAAGATAAGAAACTCGCAACCTGCCCTTCAGCTCGGGGATTTTAAAACAATTTTAACCGATGATAAAAATGAGATTTTTGCATTTGCAAGAAATTATGATAACCAAAAAGTAATTGTGGTTTTGAATAATAGTAATGCCGCTCAAAGTACGCAGCTATCAATAAATTCAGGAACATTTAAAGATGTTTTTAATGAAGGCAAGTCTTACGAAGCAAAAGACGGAAAGTTAAGATTGGAATTAAACGGCAAATCCGGAAGCGTGCTGGTGCTGCAGTAAATCGATATAAATTTTCTTCAAAGCCTGGAATTTATGCCGGAGATAAAGTTCCCTAATAACATTCCTATATTTGATTGCATTCCAAAACAATCACTGCTGTACCAATTTTCTCATTACTATATAAAAACGGCTAATCTAGTTGATCCTCTGCGAGGATCTGCAGGTTTTATTTAGTTTTTATAGTTACAATAGTTGAACATCTACGATGTTTCAGGAAATTACTTTTTTAATTTATTTTAGATGAAAATTAACGATTATTTTTTTTATCAAACATCGTAGATGTTTTTACTATTGTAGAAATAAATAAAACCAATAATTAAATAAATCCTCGTAGAGGATTAACAAATAAAAGTTTAAGCGAATAAATATTTTATTTATAGATAAGATTGGTGAAGCTGGGGACTGAGAATTATTGAATGCCTAATAATATTTATTAGTAAGGCTGGATAGAGATAATCAGCCTTTTTTATTTTTAAATTCTTAAAATAATTCATAAAAAAAATTCCGAATAGTTTCCAAACAAATTTGCAATTTATTTCAGGACAGAAAATAATTTCTTTCTTGAAGAAGATTTTACATTAAAAATAAATAAAGATAATACACTTTAGATCGTTTTTTGAACGAAAGATTATATTTTTTTCAGAATAATTTTTGCTCAATTACCGGCTTTTTTTATTAATTTTTCACCGCACTCTGAAGCTGGCTTTGGAGATTAATTGCTTCGGCATACCCCGGATTTAAGGCTAATGCTTTATTTATCCTCTCGAGTGCGGCTTTGTAATTTTTCCTTCTTACATAAACCCCGGCAAGATTATACCATAACTGCGCATCATTATCCTCGAACTCAAGGCTTTCTTTAAAATATTTCTCGGCGGAATCCAGTCTGTTATTGTAGAGATTTATTGTGCCGAGCCATTTGGTTTTAAATGCATTCGGTTTTATTTCATACCCGGCTTTTAAGTATCTGTAAGCCTTCTCATATTCTTTTATCCCTATTAATACATTGGTTACATAATCGTAATATTCAACTACAAAAGGATACTGTGCAATCAGTGCATCCATTTCTTGCAGGAAGGAATTTATATCTTTCCTGCTTAAATAGTATGCTGCTAATGTTCTGTGTGCTTTCTCCCATGAAATTCTATTCTCAAGAACCAGGACAGCAAGAGAATCGATAATCCCTTTCTTACTCAATAATACCCCCTCTGGTATTTTGGTTTCATTGGTTACAAAAGGCCAGTCATTCTTCAGGAATTTTATTTTGTCTTCAGCCATTACCGAATCAAGCTTGGTAAATTTAAAGTTTGATAATACGATGCTGTCCTGCTCTGTATCAGAAAACTTTGCCGGTTCCGAAAAAGGAACTAAATTCGATTCTTTCATCTTATCAAAAAATAATTTTCCGATAATCTGGTAACCTCTTAGAGTAGGATGAAGATGATCGGTCATTAAGTTATTCCCGACAATATTTCCGGAACTTACGAATGCAAAGGCGGAATCTGCATCCACAAGTGGTAAATTAAATCTTCCGCACAATGATTTAATTTTGATATTCAGTTCTTCCGGAGCCCTGAAACGGAGCCCGTCAAGGTCTTTGGCAAACCTGAATAATGAATCTGCTGCTTCTATATTTCCCGAATTCAGCGATAATTCCGCCTGCTTGAATATCGTGCCGGCCGGAGGATATTTTTCGGATTTGATCGAGACGAATGGAGGCTGATCCTTCAGATTAGATACAAGCGTAGACAAAACAACCGGGACATCCTTTTCTTTTGCCATCACAAGAATATCTTCCATATTTCCTTCAAACTGTTCGATTCCTTTCCTATAAGTATCCGATTCATATTCTATAAATTGATCTTTTGCCATGCGCGACATTAAAGTCCCGCTTGCCCCTTCATCCCCGGAAAAAAGCTTTAAAATTCCCCGGATGATATTCCTTATTAGAATTGCTGTTTTAAATTTATTAAGATAAAGGAGAAAGTTTACCATTTCTCTGGAAGTTCCTAAAGATTCCATGGAACCGACGCCTAATGCGCCGTAATATTCATTGTGTCCGGTATATATAAGTATTAAATCAGGCTGCTGATCCAGCACTCCCGGAAATAAGTCGCGAAGCGTGAAGCTGTTTACTGCGGTTAAACCTAAATTAACTACTTCAATTTTTGAGGAGGGGTATACTAGTTTTAATCTGTCTGATAAATAATGAGAGAATGAGCCGAGAGGCAGAAAAGGATAACCTGCGGCGCTGCTTTCCCCCAGGACAAATACTCTGAACGCATTTTTTTTCTTTACTTCATCAAAAAGGTCCCCGTTCGAATGGGGAACTCTCTGCACGGTATAAAAATATCTTTTTGTAATTTCGGGATTAAGAAACAGTTCTCCGTCAGCTGCAGGGATCCACTGCCTATTATCAAACCCGTAATTGAATATCCTTAAGGAGAATTCGAGCAGAACGAAAAAAAGGACAGGGATTAATATCAATATAATAAGAAACCATTTCGGATATTTTTTTTTGGATAAAGTAATCGAATCTTCCTTTTTTCCCTTGACTTTTTTTTTCAAAATTTCCTCGGGCAATTATGACAAATGCAGCTAATAAACAAAGCAGCATCCCAAAATTAGGAATAATTAAAGCTTTGGGAAAGTAAGTTAATGATGAGAATATGGCTTCAATGAAGGCTTTGGTCGATTAAAATTCGAAATCCGGAATTCATTGAAGTAACTAAATATTTTAGTAGATTACAGCAGGTTTAAAAAAACCGATTTTTTTTGATAATCTATCCATATGGGTAAATCAAGGGGTTAAAATGAGTAAGATTTATAAAACTCTTTACCTTCTTTTTCTTTTAGTATCTTACCTTTATTCTCAAAGCGGTTCCCAGTTTAGAAGAACAGCGGTTATTAATGGAAATGAAATTCAAACTGTTATAAGCAACTGGGGAGTAATTGCCCAGCCTGCACCTGTAGGACCTCAGGGTTCCTGGAAGGGAACAGATAACAGCTATATTTCCGATATGAGCATCTTATTAGGAATAGAGCTTCCGGTTAAGGATTATAACAACAACGGAATTCCTGATACCGTTCATTCAGTAATAATTTCGGAAGTAGATAGGATATTAGGATTTGAATCCTGTTTCGGACATTTTTGCGGATTCGAACCGGACAGCGGGTTCTTTAATTTTAATCATATTGACTCGCTGACAGGTATTGCTCTCAGCAACGTTCCTGATTCCTGGCCTGAAACGTGGCCGGACCATCCTGAGTACGGACCCGGTGTTTGGAACGGCTTATTCGGTGCAAATAGTTTCACCGGGGATCAGGAGGCATATTTCCGGATCGATGACGCAAATGATGATGAATTATATAACGATATCCATTTTCTTCCGGATTCAACTAACCAGTCGAAAAAGGGATTCGGCATCAATATAAGCATAAGATATATTCAGTTTGATAATCCCTTATTCAATGATATCTTATTTAAAATCTATGATATAAAAAATGAAAGCATCTATAATTACTCTAAAGTTGTTTTCGGAGGGCTGACCGGAACTAATATTGCCGGACCTGACGACGATGCAACATTATTTTATCCTGAAGATAATTTTATAATGACTTATGATTTTGACAACCATGTCGATCGTCAAACAAACCCTGGTTGGGCAGGACCGGTAGGAATGTTCGGGGAGAAGCTCCTGCTTGCACCGGATAATAATTCTTTTGCGAGCTTTGATTATTTTGTACCTCTGTCTAATCTTGCAATGGGAGACGATGATGTTTTGTGGCAGAAAATGAGGCCCGGTATTTTCAGTTATCCGCCCAGTATTGTATTCGAGAATTCTATTCCTTATGCAATAAAGGGTGAAAATGGAGATTATCTTTACGGTACCGGGTATTTTTCCCTGGACTCCGGCGAAACAAAAAGAATAGCAGCTTCACTTGCATTCGGCTACAGCAAGGATGAGATTCTTTTAAAAACGAAGCTTGCCGAAGCACTTTTTAATTCGGGATTCGATACGGCCGCAGTTCATAATGCTGTTGAGATTACAAGCCCTTCTTATCATCAGGAGATATCCGGAACTTATAATATTAAATGGAATTCAATAAATACCGTGGGTACAGTCGAAATATTGTACAGCGGCGATGCCGGGAGCACATGGAATTATATTACTAAATCTGCTCCGAATAACGGTTTGTACTTATTCAATACAGCAGATGTTGAAGATGCTGTATTTTCAAAATTAATAATTTTTGTTAAGGATGAAGAAGGAAAGATTTTTGGATACGATGAGAGCGGTTATTTTACAATTGACAACATCGGGAATGGGAAACCTTCTATAAAAATTTTAAACGAAGATCTATACTCGGGCACTATCTCCGGAGAAGAACATGATTTTAATCTCCTGATCGGGGATCCGGAAAATCAGCCGATGCGTCTGGATATCTATTACTCGTTCGGAGATTCAAACTTTCATTATACACAGAGCTTAAATGCTGTTACCGATACTCTTCCTCAAACATTTCCCGTAAACCTAAAGATAATTCCTAACTCGAATGAATTAGTAATTACTATAGATGCTTCTGATGACAACACCAGCTTTTCCGACAAAACCAAGCCTTTTATTAAAGAAACACTTAGAGATATTTTGCCGCAAAATAATTATCAGATTATAAGCCTTCATACCGAAGCCCTTGTAGAGATCAGGATAGTTGATTCCGCACTTTTTTTAAGCAATGAGTATTACATCACTTTTAATGATACACTTTATGAAAACTATAAAACCTTTTCTGTCTTTAACACTGATGCCGATTCATTTACTCTTTTAAATCAATCTTTTTACCCTTACAGCGAAACTCAGTTTTTTGACGGGATGAGTTTGTATACTGAAGATATTAGAACTGAGTTTGATGCAGACCGAAGCCGGTGGAATCATCCTCACCCTCAAAACTTCCCTTATTCCCTTTCGCTGTACACATCTCCGGAATTGAAAGGAAGGCCGGATCCGTTTGATTATATTTTGGCTTTTTCAGATGGATATAATGACTCGTCCAATTACCTTTTTAAAATTCTTGGAGCAGACGCACCACCTGCAAAAACAAAAATAAACTTTAAAGTATTCAGGGATGACGGCGCTTCTCTTGAACGTATTCAATTTGCATTTGTTGAATCCGGCAGTTGGAAGGAAGATACTTTATCTGTTATGGACCAGGTAATCTTTTCAAATGAAAACGGTACCGCTGTTTCCTGGCTGCTTCAGTTCGAGGGATGCAGCTCATCAATCATTCCCGGGGAAGGAGATACACTTTACATTTTCACCAAAAAAGGCCTTTCCATCTATGATACATTAAGAATCTACAATCTTCCTCTTACATTTGAGGATGATAAATATTTTCCTCTTACATACAGTCTTTATCAGAATTATCCGAATCCATTCAATCCGGTTACTATTATAAATTATTCTCTTCCTGTTCCGGGCAATGTGGTAATAAAAATATTTGATATTCTAGGAAGAGAAGTGCGGACTTTAGCGGATGGTTTTAAAAGTTCCGGCATTCATAAAATAGTTTTCAATGCATCAAGTCTTGCCAGCGGAGTTTATCTATACCAGATGAGAGTCAATGGATTTACGGATACTAAAAAGCTTATGCTTGTTAAATAAATTTAGATAGGATAGATTCGAAATCCGCAGTTCGAAATTGGAAGTGCAAAACGGAGGCTAAGGCTAAACTGGAGTAAATCTCAAATCAAATATCGTTAATCTAAAGAAATTCTTTTAAATTACATCCTTATTAACAACTTCGAATCCGCAATTCGATGGTGCTGTGATTCCTCCTGAACTTGAACTTGAACTTGAACTTACACTTGAACTTTAATTATATTCGTCCCAGCTTTTTACGCTCAGATCTTCTTCTTTGTATTTTCTTAATGCTTTAACCAGCCTTTTTGCTACCTGGATATTGGTAATTAAATTTACATTCATATCGATTGCTTTTCTTCTGATGATATAATCATTATCCAGCTCATATTTCTCTTCATTCTTAGGAATATTAATTACCAGGTCTATTTTTCCTTCATTTAAATATGTAAGGATATTCGGCTCGTTTTTTTCAAGCGGCCAGTATAAAACCTCTGCTTGAACTCCGTTGGCACACAGAAAATCTGCAGTGCCTTTTGTAGCATAAAGCTTTATTCCCGTTTCATAGAGCTTCCTAGTTTCTTCGAGGAATTCAGTCTTGTCCTTTATCGTTCCTGTTGAAAGCAGGACGGCTTTTTTAGGTATTCTGAATCCTGTTGAGATTATACTTTTAAGAAATGCTTCGTTAAAATCATCCCCTAGGCAGGCAACTTCACCGGTTGAAGTCATTTCGACTCCAAGAATCGGATCAGAGCCTTTCAATCTTGTAAATGAAAATTGAGAAGCTTTAACACCGACATAATCAACGTCAAAGGACGATCTGTCGATTTTCGGAACCCGTTCTCCGAGCATCAGCTTTGTGGCAATTTCTATAAAATTAATTTTAAGTACTTTTGAAACAAACGGGAAGCTCCTTGAAGCGCGCAGGTTGCATTCAATAACTTTTACTTCATTATCTTTTGCAATAAACTGAATGTTAAACGGACCGGTAATCTGGAATGCTTCGGCAACCTGTTTTGTAATCATCTTTACCCGTCGCATTGTTTCCAGGTAGGTACGCTGCGGCGGAAGTACTAATGTGGCATCGCCCGAATGAACTCCTGCATTTTCCACATGCTCCGAGATTGCATAGCAGAAAAGATCTCCATTTTCCGCAACCGCATCCGCCTCGATTTCCCTGGCGTCTGTAATAAATTTGCTTATTACAACAGGATTTTCCCTGCTGACTTCGGTTGCTTTGCGTAAGTATTCTTCAAGCTCATCTTCGCTGAGTACAGTACTCATGGCAGCCCCGCTCAGTACATAACTCGGCCTGATTAAAACAGGGTAACCCACCTTTTTAGAAAATTCTTTTGCTTCCGATAGACTTGTTAATTCTTTCCATTGCGGCTGATCTACCCCAATGCTGTCCATAATCTGCGAGAACTTATGCCTGTTCTCTGCATTGTCAATCTGCAAAGGAGATGTGCCTAAAATCCTGACACCTGCGTTATAAAGCTTCATGGCAAGATTGTTCGGTATCTGTCCGCCCATTGAAATGATTACCCCTTCAGGGTTTTCTTTCTCATAAATATCAAGGACCCGTTCGAAAGTTAACTGTTCAAAGTAAAGCTTGTCGCAGATATCATAATCAGTGCTTACCGTTTCCGGGTTGCAATTAATCATTATAGATGTATAACCAAGCTTTGCAGTAGTAGTAACGGCATTAACACAACACCAGTCGAATTCTACAGATGAGCCGATCCTATATGCACCTCCGCCCAATACAATTATTTGGTTTTTTTCTCCAGTAGGAATGTCATCTTCTGTCCCGTGATAAGTAAGATAAAGATAATTTGTTTGTGCAGGAAATTCTGCAGCAAGGGTGTCAATCTGCTTAACTACAGGGATTACATTCAGGCTTTTTCTGTAATATCTAACTTCAAGTTCTTTTGAACCTGTCAATTCAGCAATCTGCAGATCCGAAAAACCGTTCTGCTTGGCTTCTCTCATCATCCCCGTATCTATTTCGTTCAGCTTTTTCCCTGAGAGCTTTTTATTAGTTTCAATAATATTTTTCATCTTATGGATAAACCAGGGATTAATCTTCGAGAGCTCATAAATTTTTTCTGCCGAATATCCTCTTTCCAAAGCACAGGCAATGGCAAACATCCTTCTGTCAGTCGGGATTTCAATTTCCTTTTCGAGATCTTTGAATTCCAATTCATTACCTGCAAATCCTTTCATCCCGATGTCAAGCATTCTTATTGCTTTCTGCAGCACTTCTTCGAATGTTCGGCCGAGGGACATAACCTCTCCAACCGATTTCATTTCCGACCCAAGCTGCGTGCTTACCTGGCGGAATTTCTGAAGATCCCACCGGGGAAATTTTAATGCGACATAATCAAGGGCAGGCTCGAAGCATGCGGATGTTTCCTTTGTAATAATGTTTTCAACTTCATTGAGTGCGTAGCCTAAGGCAAGCTTTGTGGCAATAAATGCCAGAGGGTATCCGGTGGCTTTCGACGCGAGCGCAGAACTCCGGCTTAATCTTGCATTGACTTCAATGATTCTATAGTCGCTCGAGTTAGGATCCAATGCATATTGAATATTGCATTCCCCGATTACTCCAAGCGCCCGTATTAATTTTATCCCGATTGAGCGAAGCTTAAAATTTTCCCGGGCGGAGAGTGTCTGCACCGGCGCAATTACAACGCTATCGCCGGTATGAATTCCCATCGGATCAACGTTTTCCATTGAGCAGACGGTAATGCAGTTGTTATATTTATCCCTTACTATTTCATACTCAACTTCCTTCCAGCCGTACAAAGATTCTTCTACAAGGATCTGGCTGGTAAAAGAGAAAGCTCTTCTTGCTTTTTCTATAAGTTCGTTTTTATCGTTTACAATTCCGGAACCCAGCCCGCCAAGTGCATATGCGATTCTGAGCATTACGGGGAATCCGATCTCTTCTGCCGCAGCTATTGCTTCATCAAGACTGCCTGCTGTTTTGCTGACCGGAACTTTTAAACCTGTTTCAATTACTTTATTTGCAAACAGAAGCCTGTCTTCTGTGGCTTGAATAGCATCGATTGGTGTTCCCAAAACTTTAATATTATACTTATCGAGTATTCCTTTTTCATAAAGATCCACGCCGACATTCAATGCGGTTTGCCCGCCGAACTGCAGAAGTATGCTGTCCGGCTTCTCTTTTTGTATTACTTTTTCAACAAAATTTGTGCGGAGGGGAAGGAAATAAACTTTGTCTGCAAAATTTGCAGAAGTCTGAATAGTAGCAATATT
>JBLNGL010000427.1:0-6463 GCA_050264735.1 Ignavibacteria bacterium
AGAAGCTGTCTTTTCTGCTTCGAATACTATTAATGGATTTAAAGGCGGTGACGTTACAATAAATAGACAGTATAAGGCTAACGCGGAAACAGTGAAAATTTTTGCCAGGATCAAATTTAGACCTGGTGCTTTTACAGGAATCAAATTAATTAAAATGATGATTGATGATGTAAACGGAACAATCAGCTTCGATCCTCCTTCGGTTTTCAGCAGGCCCGCAGATCTCGACTTAAAATTTGAAGGTATCAATCTCAGCAGAATAGATCCGAAAAAAGTAGAATTTGTTTACATCAATCCGAACGGTACTTTTGAACCCATAATATATAAAAGCATGACTGTCGACATCCCGGCAAAGATGCTGGAAGTAAAGGACGCAGAAATCAATCATTTCTCACGTTATGGATGGTGCAGATAATTTATTGGTTTATTTTGCTTTCTCTATAGGGCTGAACTCTTAAGTAAGAAAAAAAACTTCCCTTATTCTCTTCATTTTTCAAGCAATTTTTCCAAAAGCTTTTGCGCTTTATATAATGAATTTTTCTTCCTGCCCATATTTTTCCAGGGATTCCGTCCGCCTCCAATCTTTTGAAAAATATTTTTAATATTGTATTGCCGGGGATTAAAATCTATGTCGGATAATTCAGCGTAATCGAATGGAGCTGCAACAGGCGCACCGTTTAGTGCTCTTACTGCATACGGGGCTACTGCTGTCTGTGCGTATGCATTCCGGGCTGTATCTATGAAAACCCTGCCGCCTCTTTTCTCTTTTCTTACTTCCGTAGTAATCAGCTCCGGGTATTTTTGTGCAATAGCTTTTGCAGCATTTTGTGCAAACGATCTCACTTCATCGAAACTTCCATTTCTAAAGAGCGGCGCTATTAAATGAATCCCCCTTGAGCCCGTTGTCATTAAAAATACGTTCAGCTTTAGTTCTAGAGTAAGAAAATTCAGCAAATGCCGAGTTGTCTGCTTTACTTTATTAAAATCATCATCGGAGGGATCGAGATCGTAGATCATTCTGTCCGGATAATTAATTTTATCTATTTTGCTCAGCCAAATATGCGGCGTGAGGCAAGCCTGGTTTGCAAGGTAAACTAAAGCAGCGGCACTATTGCAGACCACATGATTTACAGTTCCCCCTTCTTTTTTAATACGGACTTTTTTTATCCAGCCCGGGAAATAGTGCGAAGCCTGCTTTTGGAAAAAACTTTCGCCGGTAATTCCATCCGGGTAGCGCAGCATAGTTAAAGGCCTGTCTTTTAAATGGGGTACCATCAATCCGGAGATGTTCCGGTAATAATTTAAAATCTCTCCTTTAGTAATACCTTCATCAGGAAAAAAAAGCTTATTTTCATTTGTTGTTTTAAAATAGATCCTGCCGAATTTCATATCCTAATTTTATTAACGGAATAATAAAGAAAAATTAAAGTTGATTTTATGACAGCGATTAGGAACCCGATGAAATGAATAAACAAGGAATAAACTATTTCTGATGGTTTTGACAAAAGTAACATGAACGTCCCGCAATCGTTTTCATTCTTATTTTGCCTCCGCATTTAGGACATTCCGCATTCTTTTTCCTATGCTTTAAAAGATAATCATCCGGAAAATTAACGGCGTCTGCTTCATACTGTATAGCATCTTTTAAGATTTTCTTCATTGATGAAAATAATTCCTCAAGCTTAATTTTGCTTAATTTATTGACAGGCTTTTCAGGGTGGATCCCGGCATCAAACAGAATTTCGTCGGAATATACATTCCCTATTCCCGCGAGGATTGCTTGATCCATCAGGAAAGCTTTCAGTGTTTCCTTTTTTCCATCGGCTGCTTCTTTGAAGTTGGACAAGCTGTAATTTCCTTTCATCGGATCAGGGCCTAAATTTTTTCGTTTTAAAAATTCTTCTTTACTTTCCTCAAAATAAATCGCTCCGAATTTCCTAGGATCCCTGTAAGCAAGTTTATAATTATTATCAAACTCAAGAAGCAGGTGAATATGTTTCATCGGCTCATCGGAATTATTAAAATAACGGAGAGAACCTGTCATTCCAAAATGCATTATTAGAAATTTATTTCCGGAAGTTGAAGCAATTAAGTACTTGCCGTGCCTCTCGGCTGATTTAAAAGAGTCTCCTTTAAGCTTTGCCTGCAGGGTTTGGGGTGAAATTCCTTTTATGACTCTTGATTTTGAAGCTTCCGCTTTTATTATCTCTTTATTTAGAGAAGTTTTATTGAAATATCTTCTGAATACTTCTACATCCGGGAGTTCAGGCATAAAATATTTTGCTGTTTCAATAAAAAAGAATTTTAATGTTTTCAGCCGTATTTTATCATATATAACTAAAAAAAAAGCTTTTACATAGCGGAAGAGTAGACTAGGTGCTTTAAATCAAAAATTTTTATTCCCTTAATCAAGAGTTTCAAAGCCATGCTTCGGCATTACTTAAGTTTAATTATTATTGCAGAATCCGTGATTTTCCCGTGATAATCCGTTTTTAATTTGATATTAAAAAAAGGAAAATTTCAAGATGAAAAATGTGCTTGTAATCGAAGATGATAAAAATATATCCGATTTAGTACAAATTCATTTAAAAGATTTAGGCTGTACAGTTATAAATGCTTTTGACGGTGAAACGGGACTTAATCATGCATTGAACGAGAATTATGATTTAATTGTTCTTGATTTGATGCTCCCGAAAATAGACGGGCTGGAGATTTGCCGTCAGATCCGCTCGAGAGAAAATTACACACCTATATTAATGCTGACTGCTAAATCGGAAGAGCTGGATAAGGTGCTGGGATTGGAATTCGGTGCGGATGATTACCTTACAAAACCCTTTGGAGTCAGGGAATTTATTGCCAGGGTTAAAGCAATATTAAGAAGAGTGGAAATTTTGCAGAAGGAAACAGGAGAACAGGGAGATATTGTAATAGGAAATTTAATAATTGAAGCATCTAAAAAAAGGGTGCTGCTCAATAACAAAAGAATTGAGCTGACTCCTAAAGAGTTTGATCTTCTTCATCTGCTGGCTGCGCACCCGGGCAGAACCTATACACGCGAACAGCTCCTGAATATTCTTTGGGGATACCAGTACAGCGGTTATGAGCACACGGTTAATTCGCATATAAACAGGTTGAGAGGAAAAATCGAGTCCGATGTTTCTAGTCCAAGATATATTTTAACTTCCTGGGGCACAGGGTACAGGTTTAATGATCTTGAAAATCTTGTGGAAAAATAACCCGTTAAAGTCTGAATCAAAATCTTTTATAATTTTTATGAAAAAAAGAATAAACCGTTTCTTTCACAGCATTATTTGGAAGATAGGAGCTGCTTTTCTGCTGATCCTCCTGATTCTTTCAGTGATATATACATATATATCTGCATTCACTGCAGAAATGTACTTTCAGGAAGCTAACCAGAATTTAAATGCGGAAGTGGCTTCGCATATTGCATCAGAGTCGGACTACTTTATAAACGGGAAACCTAATGAAGGAGTACTGAAAAATATTTTTCATAATGTTATGGTAATTAATCCGAGTCTGGAAGTATATCTTCTCGATAATAAAGGGAAGATATTAAGCTATTATGCTCCGGATAAAATCATCAAGATGGAGTTCATTCCCCTGGAACCGATAAATGAGTTCCTTTCAAAAAAAGAGAAATCTTTTGTAATGGGTCCAGATCCGAAAAATATAAATACAGAAAAAGTTTTCTCCGCTTCAAGAGTTTTTGAAAACGGAAAACCTGCCGGATATATTTATGTAATTCTAGGAAGTGAAGAATATGAGAATTCCCTTCAAATGCTTTTAGGAAGCTATATTATGAGATTAGGCGCCAGGACTACCGCAATTACATTAATTGCAGCTGCAATAATCAGTTTAATTGCTTTAATAATTATTACTAGGAATCTCCGAAAAATCATTTTTGTGATCAGAGAATTTAAGAATGGGAATCTGAATGCCAGGATTAATGTGAAAGGGAAAAGCGAATTGGCGGAATTTGCTGAATCATTCAATGAAATGGCTGATACAATTCTACGAAACATTGAAGAAATAAAAACGATGGATAATTTAAGGAGAGAATTAGTTGCAAATGTTTCTCACGATTTAAGAACTCCTCTCGCAGCTATACAGGGTTATGTAGAAACTGTAATTTTGAAATCCGAAAACCTTCCTACGGACGACAGGCAGAAGTACATGCAGATTATTTTAAAAAGCACCGAGAGACTGAAAAAGCTGGTGGAGGAATTATTTGAACTATCCAAACTGGAAGCAAGGGAAACCAAGCCTAAGCCTGAACCGTTTTCGATAGCAGAACTTGTACAGGATATTCATCAGAAAAACCTGATCATTGCCCAAGAGAAGAAAATAGATCTTCAGCTGAAGTTTCCTTATAACCTGCCTATGGTTTATGCCGATATTGGAATGATGGAAAGGGTTCTTCAAAATTTGCTGGACAATTCTCTGAAATTTACTCCGGAAGGGGGAAGAATTTTTATTAGTCTGGAAAAAGAAGGCATAGATGTTTTACTAAAGATTGAAGATACCGGGCGCGGAATTAATGCTGAAGAGGTTGTGCATATATTTGACAGGTACCACCGGAGTAAAAGAATTGAGGACTCTGAAAAAGGAGGCCTAGGGCTGGGATTGGCAATCGTTAAAAAAATATTGGAAGTTCACAATATTAATATAAATGTTAAAAGCCTGGAAGGAAGGGGGAGTGAATTTTCTTTTAAAGTACCCGTCTATACTGCCGCGAGCAAATCTGTTTTAACCGTAGATGCCTGAGGCTTCTTTTTTAAGTGTGCTCCAAGCTACATAAAAAAGATAAATAGAAATTCTCCTTGACAAAAAAAAATTCATATTTTAAGTTCGCTTGAGCATAAAACTCTCCGTTTTGATAAACTGCATCTCTTTATTGTATTTCCTTCAAGAACATATTACACGGATAAGGCATTTTTAAAATAGTTTAAAATCATTTAGAAAGGATACTTCCATGCCTAAGATATGGACCTATGAAACTTTGGCTCAGGCAAGCGGAACCGAATTGGAAAATATTCTATTAACCGGAACTCCGCCCGATATTGAACAGCTGAATGGCTATATATACTGCGGGTGGAATCACGAATGGATCGGAAATCTTTCCGGGAAAAAATTTAAAAAAGGTTTCATGAAAAAAGACGGAAAGAATTTCGGATTTAATGAATTAGTAATACAGGACGGAAAGGAATATCTTGGTGAATGGAAAACAAATCTTAACGGGAGCGGCAAACCAACACAACTGGGCTACTTCCGGACATCATATCTAAAAGATGAGCCTTTTACTTCCTTGTATAAGCCCTATCTTCATCTTGCCCATTTTAACTATGATATAAACGGCTTTCATAAGTGGTATTATAGTTTCTTCAGGGTAATAAGGGACTTCGTAGTTTGCCCGAATCCGGGGGATCAAACGCTGATGCTTTGTAAAGCATATCTGCGTGTTTTCCCATTCTTAAATATCTTTTATTGTTATTTCTTGCTCGGACATAGAGAAAAAATAAAATACCTCCCGTGGTAATTAAATCTTAAAAATATTTTAACGGAGTCTTTAAAATGCTTACGCAGAAAGAAAAAAGTCTCAGGACGTATTTGAAAGTCCTGCTCGTTGTGTATTTACTGCTTTTTGCTTTTTCTGTTGCAAATCTTTTCACCTCCTCTTTATCGAATAACTTACTATTCTTTGTAAATCTATCTGGACTCGAATTCGCAGGTATTCTGCTGTGCTGGTATTCTATTGCCGATATCAGAAGATTTAACCTTTTGATCAAAATTTTAATCTGGGCAAATGTTATTACCGCAATAACCGGAATCGCTGTCCTTTTATGGGGAAACACTGATAATATTACTTTGTCATTGTTTAATACGGTACAATTTAAAACTATTGTAATTATCTCGGTTATTTTTGATTCAATTGTTGCTGTGCTTACTGCTGTTTTATTATCTTCTGCCGAGAGAGAGAGGTACGGATTGAAATATTTTTCACCTCTTCAGTTTAAGACCCTTGAATCCCTTGCCGAAGTAATTATTTACGGGGAAGAAGAATGCATTTCAAGTGAAGAAGCTGCAAAAAACGTCGATACTTACTTCAATATTTTTCAAGCTAAAACAAAATGGACGATGGCGATGGTAATAACCGGATTATATTTTTACCCCCTTCTTTCCCTCATGCCGCCGCTTCCTTATATATCGCCTGAGAGAAGACTTGAATTCCTTAAAAGCAGATTCTACAGGGATGTTGAAGCAAGGCTAATTCCGGAATTCTGGCGAGTAATAGTTCAAGGAATGATAAGAATTGCAAAACAGATGTGCTACATCGGATATTACAACGATAAAAGAACTTTTTCATCCATAGGCTATGTTCCTTTTTCGGAAAGAAAAGATAAATCAGAAAGACTGGGCAGATCTCCGGTTATAAAATCTCCTG
>JBLNGL010000428.1:0-3173 GCA_050264735.1 Ignavibacteria bacterium
ATATAATCTTTGCACGAATCAACGAGGTAATTGAATATAAAAATATTGCGGGATTAATCGGTGGGTTCGGGCTTTTGTTTGCTGCCAGCGGATTGTTCAGCAGCATGCGCACAATATTAAATAAAATATTCGGACTTAAATTTGAAGAGCCTTTCCTTATAGGAAAGCTGAAGGATTTTGCCCTTGTCTTAATGGTGATTTTAATATTTTTCTTTTCAATTATTTTGATGCCGGCGCTGGATGTATTTCTCCGTATTGCATCAAGGTTTGAAAATCTTAAATTTTTTGGTTCAACAATTCTTGAGCAGATTATTGTCTCATCCCTTTCGCTCATTCTTTTATTTATTCTTTTTTCTATTCTTTATTTTGTTGTTCCAAAAATTAAGATCGGCAAAAAAGCAGTATTTATGGGTGCTCTTTGGGCTTCACTCCTTTGGGAAGGGGCAAAACAGCTTTTCGGGTATTATATTTATAATTTCGGAACGCTCGGGAAAATTTACGGCACATACGCATTGATTGTTGTTGTAGTTTTCTGGATCTATTATGCCTCAATTGTTTTTATAATCGGCGCAGAAATAGGAAAGCTTTATTCGGAGAGAAAATATACGGAACAAAGAGTTAGACGGATTATCTACTAGCACTCCGCAATCCTACCCTAAATCCAAATTTAATTTCTTACTAAAATTAATTTGACAAACTGTTTTTTATTTCATATCTTAAATCAGATAAAATTATCTGATTATAAAATGACTGTTATTTTCTCGAAAAAATGTGAATATGGACTCCAGGCAGTGCTTTATTTAGCTGCTCATATGGATCAAAATATTGTATCGGCCGAGGAGATTGCTAAAAAGCTGAATATTCCTAAAGAGTTTGTTTCTAAAATCCTTCAGAGCCTTACCGAAAGCGGGATCGTTTATTCCAAAAAAGGTAAAGCCGGCGGTTTTGCCTTAGCTAAAAAGCCTGAGAAAATTAAACTGATCGATATTGTTGCTGCCATAGACGGATTAGGAATGTTCAGCAGCTGCGTTTTGGGATTTCCGAACTGCAATCCCGATAATCCATGTCCATTGCATAACAAATGGGGTGAACTCAGATCGAAAGCTTACGATATGCTGACTGAAGAAAATCTCGATGCATTTAAGGAAAAGACTTTAACAAAGGTAAGAAACTTATAAATTTTTTTGAGATATAATCAGATAAAATAATCCGAATATGAAAGAGAAAAAAAAATATATAAGGAATACAGAGAAACCAGTGCAGAAATATAGGTTTTTTGTACAATCGGCTTTTGTTCTTCTCTGCCTGTGGATAGGATCAGAGTTTTATTTATTTATAGGAGATTTACAGATTAATTCAGCCGCTGCCGATTTCCAAAGACCTCCTGGAGTTGATGGTTTTCTCCCGATAAGTTCTTTGATGAGCTTTTACCTGTTTTTGAAAACCGGTGTAGTTCATTCGGCTCATCCTGCAGGGGTCTTTATTTTCCTTTCAATCATCTTAATGTCTTTTGCCTTTGGCAAATCGTTCTGCAGCTGGCTTTGCCCGGCCGGCTTTATTTCCGAACTGATAGGAGATTTTGGGGAAAAGATGATGAAGAAAATATTCAAAACGAAAAAAAAAATAATCCTCCCTAAATGGCTAGACTATCCTTTACGAAGCTTGAAATATTTAATGCTCGGATTTTTATTCTACTCGGTTTTCTTTTTAATGACCGATACTGCTATTAAAGCATTTCTTGACAGTCCTTATAATCTTACTGCAGATATAAAGATGTACTATTTCTTTGCTGATATCAGCCGCACAGCTTTAATTATTATCGCCGCTCTTTTCATCCTTTCAATTTTCCTAAGAAATTTCTGGTGCAGATTCCTATGTCCTTACGGAGCCCTGCTTGGAATCTTATCAATCTTAAGCCCTAACAAAGTTAAAAGGAATCATGTTAGCTGCATTGACTGCGGACTTTGTACAAAAATTTGTCCATCAAATATAAAAGTAGATAAAGTAAAAACAGTTCTGTCGGATGAATGTACAGCGTGCATGAATTGCATTGATGTTTGTCCTGTTGCAGATACATTGGAACTAAAATGGCTTTTACCAAAGAAGAAAAAAATAAATAAGAATGCTGTTGCGATAGGTGTGATTTCAATTTTCACGGTTATTACGGGTATAGGAATGATAACGGGAAACTGGCAGAATAATATTACACGGGAAGAATATCTCTATTTGCATAAGAACATTCACACATTCGGACATCCAACGGGTACAGAAGCCGTGAAGGAGTTTAACAAAGATTCGGATAAAAAATTTAAGGCAGAACAAGATGTTATAAAAGATTCAGATAAAAGAAATTTAATTTTAAATGAAAATCCGAAAACAAAGAATTAATTCCATGGAGATTCTTATGAAAAAAAATAAAAAGTCAGTCATAATAATATTAATACTATTTGCATTGCTCTCTCTTCCGGCAATTTTTCTTCTGCACGGATGCGAAGAAACATATTCTCATGAAATTAAAGGGGAAGAATACGCAAGATTAACTTATGCACCTTACGTTCCCTCACCGATTACTAGAAAGCACTCTACGAAAGTGATAATAAATCTTGAAACGACTGAAGTTGCTAAAAGACTGGCAGACGGCGTTGAGTATACATTCTGGACTTTCGGCGGGGAAGTTCCCGGAAAATTTATTAGGGTAAAAGAAGGAGACCTGGTTGAGTTCAATCTGCATAATAGTCCTTCGAGCAAAATGCCCCACAATATCGATCTTCATGCAGTAACCGGTCCCGGCGGTGGAGCAGCCTCTTCTTTTACAGCGCCTGGACATACTTCCACATTTTCTTTTAAAGCAATTAATGCCGGCTTGTATGTTTACCACTGCGCTACTGCTCCGGTAGGTCTCCATGTTGCAAACGGAATGTATGGACTTATACTTGTCGAACCGAAAGAAGGGCTTCCTCCCGTCGATCATGAATTTTACATTATGCAAAGTGAATTCTACACGGAGGGAAAAAACGGCGAAACCGGAGTGCAATCTTTTTCACAGGAAAAAGCCGTTAATGAAGAACCGGAATATGTTGTATTCAACGGTTCAGTCGGATCCTTAACCGGCGACAACGCTGTGAAAGCAAAAACTGGCGAAACAATCAGGCTCTATATTGGAAATGGCGGCC
>JBLNGL010000429.1:0-2522 GCA_050264735.1 Ignavibacteria bacterium
GAACTTAAGCTTTGCACAGATTGGCTTAATTACTTTAACATTTCAACTATCTGCTTCCCTTCTTCAGCCCGTAGTAGGATTTTACACCGATAAAAAGCCGAAACCATATTCATTGGCGGCAGGTATGGGTTTTACACTCACAGGTTTACTGCTCCTTTCTTTTTCATATAACTATGCATTTGTGTTAATCTCAGTGGGTCTAATCGGAGTTGGATCTTCTATCTTTCATCCGGAAGCATCGCGGGTAGCTTATCTCGCATCCGGTGGAAAACGCGGCACTGCTCAATCAATATTTCAAGTAGGCGGAAACGCGGGAAGCTCACTGGGTCCTTTGCTGGCTGCACTTATTATTGTTCCATTCGGCAAACGAAATGTGATATGGTTTTCGCTGCTTGCCTTGATAGCGATGGCCATATTAACAAGAGTGGGCGGATGGTATAAGAGGAACTTAAAATCAGCTGCTCCTTCAGGCTTGAGCCGGCTCAAGGAGAAAAACCTTATCTCAAAAAAAAGGATAATCATTTCGATAATAATTCTCCTTGTATTAATTTTTTCAAAATATTTTTATATGGTAAGCCTTACGAGCTATTTTACTTTTTATCTTATGGATAAATTCCATGTGTCAGTCCAGAGTTCACAGGTCCATCTTTTTATCTTTTTAGCTGCGGTAGCGGCAGGTACAATTATAGGGGGACCCCTGGGTGACAAATTTGGACGAAAATATATTATCTGGTTTTCTATACTCGGCTCTGCCCCATTCACATTGCTCATGCCTCATGCAAATCTATTTTGGACTACCATCCTTACCCTAATTATCGGATTCATTCTTGCTTCGGCATTCCCCGCAATACTTGTTTATGCCCAGGAGCTTCTTCCCGGTAAGATCGGCATGATTGCCGGACTCTTTTTCGGCTTTGCATTCGGAATGGCAGGCATCGGTTCGGCTGTGCTCGGCTGGCTGGCAGATTTAACTAGCATAAATTTTGTTTATAAGGTATGTGCATTCCTCCCTTTAATCGGGCTCCTCACCGGATTCCTTCCCAATATTGAAACTAAAAAATTCAAATAGAAGTAATAAATCGATAAATTACTTGTGTAAAATGAACGAGAATTGGAATATTGGAGTATTGGAATATTGGAGTATTGGAATATTGGAGTATTGGAATATTGGAATAATGGAGAATTGGAATAATGGAGTATTGGAGTATTTTAATGATAAACAAAAAGTTTTTAATAATTTGTAAATAAGAGATCCTAATGAATTTTCAATCCTCAACTATCAATTATCAATATTTAAGTTTACTCCTGAAAGTGGAACATTAGAAATTGAAAAATGAGAATTTGTACAAATAATGAAGAAGATAGAATACTTATTTAAAAATTTGCTTTTACAATTGTTGATTTTTTTCAGCTCATACAGGAAAAAACCCGGATCAAAAAAAGAATTTAAAAAGATCCTGTTCATAAGATTAAATAAGATCGGGGATGCTCTGGTTACTACTCCCCTTTTATTCGAAATCAAATCCCGCTTAAAATGCAGCGTATTTGTCCTGGCAGATAAAAAAAATTATTTCGTATTTGAAAATAATCCTTCGGTGGACAGGGTAATTATCCACCATAAAAGCATAAAAGGGATATTTGATGCGGTCAGATTTGTTTCAAAGGAAAAAATTGATGCTGTCGTTGATCTGCATGATGATGTTTCAGCTACTGTCAGTTTTATGGTTGCATTGAGCAAAACTTCAAATAAATTCGGACTGGAAAAGGAAAATAAAAAAATTTATACCGCTACCGTTCCAAGACTGAATCCTCTCAATTCTCATGTTGTCTTCAGGATAATGGAAATAGGAAAACTGTTCGGTTTTTCAATAACTCCGGCCGAGAATCAGAAAATCCGCATACACTATTATCCGAAGGAAGAAGCTAATAAAAACGCGGAGCAGTATGTTCAAAAGAGATTCAGGGAAAATAAATTTATGGTAGGTGTCAATATTTCTGCAGGAAGCAAATCAAGATTTTGGGGAGTAGAAAACTTCAGGCTGCTTTTAAATTTTCTCTCGGAATATGATCTTTATACTTTAGTTCTTTGCTCCCCGGCCGATCTTTACCTGGCTAATGAAATAACCCACAGAATTTTGCCCGGAAACCGCGAGGTGCCGTTCTTTTATTCACCTGCATTCGATGATTTTGCTTCCATAATGTCTAAGCTGAATCTTTTATTTACTCCCGATACGGCGGCAATACATCTCGCATCTATTAACCGGCTGCCTGTTTTCGGAATTTATGTCCAGTATAAAACGGATAATCTTATTTGGTCTCCGCTGAATTCCGATTTTGAATATGTTAAAACCAAAGAGGCAACATTAAAGAATATTGGATTCGGCGAAGTGATAGAAAAATTTAAACCCTTTTTGGAGAAACATCTTAAATGAATGCATTCGAAAAACCGGTCCCGTCCTGTAAAAGGTTCAGCGGGTATAAGCCTTGTTTCCCGGATCATAACTGCTGGCTCGACGGATGCA
>JBLNGL010000430.1:0-12215 GCA_050264735.1 Ignavibacteria bacterium
CCATACCTATCATTTAAATAAACAGAATCCTCTTCAGTACCGCTTACCGGCACATCCCATTCGGAAATTGAACCGTCGAGATAACCATACTCAACACTGCTGCTCCATTCCTGGTCCTTGAGGTAGTCTTCCGCTGCAGAGCCGCCTGCATTTATTTTTATGGGAAATGCTAATGGTTCTGCTTTAATTATCGTAACAGCATCTGCCGATATTGTATTTGGAATCGGTGCTTTGTCTTTAATATTCATTACAATCAGGTTATAAGTGCCGGCAGGATTCATCCCGGAAACAGTCAGCTCAACAGTTTTCTTATTCGGAAGTAAAACCGCACTATCAATTGTTACCGCCGGAATAATATAATTAGCTTTATTTCCGGCTGTTGTCTGATCCAATTCCTCAGAAAAAGAAGCTAAGATTTTATCATATTCATTATTTGTCCTTGCCCAGAGCAATTCAGGTTTTTTTACATCATTAAATCCCACATTTACAGTATCTGTTAAACAAAGAATCAGCATGCCATCGCGGAATACGGCATTTTCCCTAATAAAATCACAGTTGTTTCCATTCCAGGTGTGGGTTGCTTTTTCCCACTTGTTTTGATCCCACGAATCAAACTCGTCTGTCCAGGCATGAGTAAAATTATTTCCAGTACCGTAATTGCCTGAACCGGGAGTATAGGAGTAATACCTTACCCAATCATAATAAGCAA
This sequence comes from Ignavibacteria bacterium, assembly GCA_050264735.1. Classification (GTDB taxonomy): domain Bacteria; phylum Bacteroidota; class Ignavibacteria; order Ignavibacteriales; family Ignavibacteriaceae; genus DATKLQ01. The sequence continues at coordinate 710 of JBLNGL010000430.1, forward strand.
AAGCCGGAAGAGCATCGGGATTAAAATCCCCGGCCCAATTATCATACGCAGGATTCCAAATATTCATCATTATTTTCTGTGCACGTATTAAAGTTAGAATATGATCTCCGGTTTGCCGGTGCATTTCTTCATTATCGATAAACCAGGCTACATAGTCTGGAGTCCACTCAAATGCATAAGTATGGAAGTCAATGTGAGGATTGAAATTGACAAATTGGTGGCGGACATGACTCATTTGTCCGGGCGTTATAGGATTGAACTGGACATCATTCTCATACCTGCCGAGAATTTCTACATCTATTTCATTCCATTTCGATGACTCCCATGGATCTTCCGGTGTCCCGTCGAAGTAAGTAAAGAATGAGGCAAGAACCCCTTCCTTGTCTGCAGATTTATACCTTACTTCAAACCTCCCGTATTTATAAGAATCTTTTGTTCTGTATTCGGCTCCTTTAAACTCCTTAAGAAGAACAGTCTTGGTACTACCAATAAAAAATAAAATAAATAAAGACAGAAAATACTTCATGTTTTAGCTCCGGTGGGTATATAGGCATAGAGGTATAAGGTATAGGAAAAAATTCGATATTAATTATTCGAAGTTCTTTATTCGATGTTTGAACTTCTTTCACATTTTGTGCAAAATTTAAAAGTTAATAGACTACTCTATACCCTATACCTCTATACCTTAACCTTTATACCCTATACCTTTTAAACCTTTAAAAATTAATCCCCACACTAAACTTTTGAATATTATTAAGGCGTCCGAATTCCTGGAATGCATAATCTATTACAATCGAAACATTATCAAGAAGCTGCTGCTTCAGCCCAAAGCCTAAAGCAAAGGTTTCTTCCGAATCATCGAGGAATAAAGATTTATATCCTCCTCTTAAGAAAATGAAATTGTTAAAAGAATACTCACCGCCTAAATTTACACATTCATAATTATCGCTAAGGTGTAATGCATCTGCCGAAATCAGCAGCTTATGATTATCTAAATTTAACGGCTGGTAAGCAAGGCCAACCCTAAAATTTAAAGGAAGATCCCATGAATCAGTTTGAAGATAGGCAGGAATGCTCCCGTTATTTCCGGTGCTGGAAGGATTAGGATCATAAATAATTAAAGCTGAATTTCCTTCCATTTTCATTTTAGTTCCGAAATTAGAAATGGACATGGCCAGTACAATATCGTCAAAGGGAGTAACATATTGAACCCCCATGTCGATTGCTATGGCAGAGGCAGACATTTTCCAGATGCCCTGGTATACAAATTTCGGGTTAAATCCAATAGAGAATTTATCGGTCAGCTGAATTCCCCATGCCAGGCTGAATGCCACATCTGTAACACCGAATTTTTCACCTGTACCTTCCGGACTTTCAACCGTTGTTACATTCATTTCATCAATATCCGATAATGTAAAGCTCATGCCGATTACACCAAAGCTGCCTACATTATAAACGAGAGCCATAAAGTTATAATTTATATCGGCAAACCATTCCGTATGATCAACCACAAATGCGGCATTCTGCACTTTCGTAATTCCAGCCGGATTCCAGAACATCGAGCTCGGATCATCGGAAACGGCAACATATGCGCTTCCCATTGCTGCCGCTCTCGCCCCCTGCCCAATAGAAAGAAAAGGAGCAGCGGTCGTTCCGCGTTTGGAAACACCGGAAGCAACGTTCTGGCCGAATAAAGACGCCGAAAAGAATAAAACAATTGCTATTGATATTATTTGTTTCATATTATTTCTCCGTCTTTATTTAATTACTGCAAACTTGCCGATTTTCTGACCGACATCCGGGGCGTCCAGGTGATAGATATATAATCCATAGGCTATATCCATCCCATCCTCTGAGACCAGATTCCAGGATAATGAACCATCCGAGGGTGCGGAATCTTTTACAAGAGTTTTAACCAATGCTCCTGCAACAGTATAAATCCTTATTGTACATTTTTCAGGAAGATTAATAAAATCAATCCGCCGTTCACCTCTGCCGGTTAAAGAAATGGTTCTCTTTTCCCAAACGTTTGTAGCCACATAAGGATTAGGCACCACGCTTACTTTATCTAAAGTATTTTTTGCCATTGTGTGGTCTACGGAAGCAGCATTAGAAGTAAATGTAAAATAGTCTCCTGTCTTATACGGTTTAGCCGTTGAAATTATGAATTGATCTCCGGCAGAAGGATATATCGGCTCGGTGCCGGGGAAAAATGGAGGATTGTATGATACTTTCCATGAGATTCTTGAATTACTGGCGTTATGCGGCAGAGCAATAAATTCGACGATTCGAATGGTATCGTTTAGAGTTAATGAGCCGGAATTGTCAGTATCAATTAATTCCATATCAGCTTGGTATCCGTCAGTCATATTTGTAATTTTCAGCGGCATAGGGATTCTAGTAAAAAATGTAGTATCTGAAAAAGAATCGCCGGAGAATTCCAGTAAATAACTTGAAGGCCACGGCAATGCTTTATTAGTATTATCCATCACCACGTCTAAAAACAGATTACCTTGCGAAACAAGCCAGCCGGTTTGCTCGGGAATTACAGATACAACACTATCATTTAATACAGATAAAACGATACCGTCAAAAGGAGAGGTGAACTTATTTGCTCCTACGGTTGAAATATCAATATTTTTTTGAATGGTATCTATATTCCCGTTATATGTTCTTACAATCTGGAAAGAAGTAGTTTTATATAAGGGGTAGTAAGATGTATCGTTAGATTTAAATTCAATTTTATATTCTGCCCTGTCTACAAGCGCTGCAGGATCAATTACTTGAGCAGAATACTCTCCGGTTCCAAGACTTACTTTATTACCTTTTTCTATTTGAGGAGCAATATAACCCGCGACCGGAGCATTCGGTGTAACCACGGCACAATTAATATCAACGAATTCGATATTTCCTGCAACATCTTGTGAGATTATCTTTGAGCATTCTGAGGGTATTAATCCTTGTGTTCCAAAAGTCGGATCTCCTTCATCATAAGATACGCAGGCATAATAGTAAGTTTGCCCATTCAGCACGGTTGTATCTATGTAGGAATGCTGAAGTCCGGTATTGTTTCCTCTCCAAAAGTGGGCGCCGTTGATTCCGATTGGATCAGGACCTTTAATAGTATCAATTAAGTCAAATTGAACTAATGGCTTCCAATATTTACTGCTTCCTCTAGAATCGGTAATAACTTTAATATCATTAAATTCAGGCTCTTCGCTTCTATAAATCAGGTAGCCTTCAAAGTCTTTTTTATAGCCCAACCGAAAATCAGGTACTCCCTGCTCATTTGGTTCATATCCAAGAAATGGATCTCTTGATTCTTCCGCTATTTTGTCCCAGTATAAGTAAACTTTTTTATCACCTGCAACAGCAGTAAGATTCGGTTTATAGGGTGGTCTGGCAAAATTATAATTTGCATTATATATCTGCTGAACTGTTTCTTTATTAAAAGTAAGATCTTCTAAATTGTCGCCGAATACCAATGCTACGGAGAATCTTTCCCTTCTATTTTTTAGTAAAGGGAAAGGTCCTGAACCGAAAAGTATCTGTATGTTAGAATTTTGAACAGTTGTGTCAAAGGTGTAGTTATTCATCTTTTGATAAATAACATCATCATTTTTGGGCCAGATTGCTGAAGGACCTTTATTTGATAATCTTTCGATAGCAAGACTTGTAAGTCCTATTTGATCAGATTCATCCTTATCGGTTTTATCAAAATTCGGTTCACCGTCTGTAGGAAACCCATCCCCTTCCCCTTCATCAGGACCAAGATACTGACGATCTAACGGACCTACACCATCTTTCCCGACATCATCATTCAGAGGCTCATTCTCTTCCGCATCCCATTTACCATTACTATTTATATCAATGTATCCAATCCAATCTAGATCGTTATCTATACCGTCATCTCTTTTTTCGTCAGTAATACCATCCTCATCATCATCAAAGTTATTAAAGCCGTTTCCGGGACTTTCCAGAAATGCATAACCAATATATCCGGTATTCCAATTATTGGGGGGGACAATTCCATCGGTGTCAAATGCATAAGCCAAATCAAGTTTTGTATCATAAGAAGCATTATCGTCTCCATTATCTGTTGAACCGCCGACTCCCGTATCGCAATAAAATCCGAAAAAAGTCGAGTCATAATCAAAATCGGAAATATTGACTATATCGTAGTGCCAGAAGACGATATCTTCAGCAAGCACATGAGACCATTGAAATCCTCTAACTTCAATCCGCAGGCCTAATCCGCCTCTGCTGGAGTCAGCCGCTATCGGATAATAAAAATACGGCTGCCTGGTAAATTCTTTATCCTGTGAATCATCCAGCACAAAAAATGTTTCTAAATCTGCATTTTGAACACCTCTCCCAAAATATCCATACCAGTATCCGTTCCATTCTTCGGTGAGGTTTAACGCATCAGGCCAGACTGTCGGCCAAGTTGCAGAGTCGGTGCTTATAGCCGGCTGCTCGGAACTTGGATAAGCATAACCAGGCACCGGCTGTGTTACCCATTTTATATTAGGATTTAAAGGATCTTCGTCAATTTCTTCCCGGTACGAAGTTTCAACCGGATGAATAATCTGACCATTTCCGGGGGCTTGAACACGGGAAACGACTAAAGGAGTGCAGCCGTCTATATAATTATGCTGTGTCCCTTTGGGCCATTCCCCTGATGGTCCCGGGTACCCGGTTGATACCCATGTGCCTACCTGGCCATCATTAAAAAAAGTAGTTCGGATCTGATTTCCGTTCAGAGTTCCTCTCTTCCGGTAAGAAGGATCTCCGTATGCATCATCCCTATACTTTTGTGTTTCGGTTGTAACCTGAGCGAATTGATTATTTAGAAGGGATATGGTAAAGAATAGAAACAGTAAAATTTTTTTCATTTTTTGAACCTATTCATTGTAAAATTAAAATCCAAAACCAAAGCCGAACCTGATTTCTCTCGGAGTAGAATAGTCGGTCGGGTTCAATAAATACTCGTCAATTGTGTTTAATCCGTAAATTGTTCCCGTATATTCTTCTGCTGTAAGATCAACACCCGAACGTCCGCTGGTGCCGCTGACATTTAATTCATTCTTAGTATCAAAGACGTTATAGACTATTAAATAAGTATTCAGATCGATATTAAATACATTAAACGTTTTTGTAGCTTTTAAATCGGTATTATTAGTAGAAGGTTTTCTTCCATTGTTCTCTAATCTTATGCCTCCGGTATATCTTGAATCCTCATTGTAAGGAGTTCCTGATCCATAAGCCCAAAGAATGCCGACGGTCCAATCACCGGGATTCCCTACGGTTAATGCAAAATTTAATGTTGACCGCTGATCCCAATTCAAAGGTATTAACTTTTTTGTAGTTTCGAGAGGAGGTTGAGATTGATTATTAAAAAATTCCTGTGTCGGATCAGAGGCATTTCCCTGGGCAAGCTGATAGGTATAATCTATTTTTGCGCTGAAATAATTTGCATACCTTTTTTCCAAGGTTAAAACCAATCCTTTAACATTTCCATAGTCGCGATTAATAAACCTGGCAAAAGGATAACCTTCATAAGTCTGGATAATTTCCATACCGAGCAAATTTCTAATATCGCTGTAGTAGACAGAAATATCTGCGGAAATGTTAGGGAATAACACCTGCTGAAGCCCTAATTCATACTTAACGGTTTTCTGTGCTTTGAGTTCAGGATTTCCAATCCGTGAGCTTAAATTAGAGGTTTGATCAATATTATATGCGTTATTAATATATAAGTTTTCAAAGGTGGGTATCTGGAAAAAATGACCGTATGAAAAATGGATAACACCGGCATCCGATATCGGGAAAGATGCTCCAAGTCTTGGACTGATTTGTGTTTCATATTCTGCTTTTCTTGTCTGATTTGCACCGTTGTAAAGCTCATTATTTAACGGATTCCTGATATCTACAGGCAAATCTGTATTAGGATTGAAATAATCAAATCTAACACCGGCATTAATGATCATAATATCATATTCCATTTTATCCTGGATATAGGCGGACAATTCATAAGGGTAACGCACATATTCTTCATGATATTTTGTTCCGATAATGCTGTAGCCGGGCGTCCAGATGGGATTCCCGTTCACATCTGTTTGACCTTCTGTAAAATTTCTTAAATCTTTCCAATGGTTATACAATTCGTGATAGCGCCCTTCTGCGCCGATTTTTATTTTATGTTCCTTGCTTATCTGCGATTCAGCGGATAGAAGTGCTGTGTAGGTCCATGTATACCTGTCATACCTGTCGGTTTCATTCCCGCCGTACCGAAATGTGTAATCGGAAATAGGGGTTGAATTGTTCGGGTCTACATACCTGGAATCCAGATCATCTGAATATAGATAGCCCCAATATTTATTCAGACTGGATGAAAATTTTAAAGTAGCAAAAGTACTTTGAGACGGGAAGAAGGATAACTGAATGTTATTAATTGCGTTGGTTTTATAATAATTCCTGGTTCCGTCGGGGGCTAATCTGTAAGCATGGTTATAATATTTATTCCACGTTTCATCCCAGAAGAAGCTGTAGTTTAATTTCCAGCTTTCAAGGTTATAGCTTAATTTGCCGCTATAGGCTTTACGTTCCTCCTGGTTCATCGGAACATAAGCTCCGTCGCCTGTGTTCCTGTTTATAAAGAAATCGGGATTGCTTTGGTCCGGTATTATAGGAGCCTGATCCCAAGTATTATAAACTCTCTGACCGTAAATAAAACCATTGGATTTAAAATATCTGCCGGAAAGAAAAAATGTAAGGTCGTCTATTATTTTCGTAGGTCCGGCAAAACTAAACTGAAAATCTTTTGGTCCATTCGTATTGAATTTTTCTAAATTCCAGAAAATGTTGTCATGAGCAGTAAGGTAATTTCCGAGGTAAGCTTCCGCCGTTCCTTCAAATTGCTGGGATCCTTCTTTAATAACCATATTCACCACACCGGAAAGAGCCTGTCCGTATTCAGCGTTGAATGTTCCGCTTATAACTTCAACCTGCCTGATTGTATTGTTTTCAATAGAGATTGAATTTTCCCCATTGAATACATCATTAACAGGGATTCCGTCAACCAGGTATGCTACTTCATTAGCTCTGCCGCCTCTGAAATGAAGATCTCCATTTGCATCTTCAAAAACGCCGGCCTGCTGGGAAATAACCTGTTGAAGATTATCAACAGGCATTGATCTGATTTCATCCGACGTAACAATAGCAGAAGATGAAGTAAGGTCCTTTGTAATCATCGGCTGTTCAGCCTGAACAACAACTTCACCTATCTGGATAGCCTCCGAGATCAATTCGGCATTTACTTCGGTTGTAAGATCAATTCTTACATTTACATTTTCCACTCTTACCTTATTATATCCAACTGCGCTAATAATCAGATTATATTTTCCGGGGGGGATATTATTAATATAGTAATCACCTTCGTCATCTGCGGCAGCGCCATAATATGAATCCTCAACAACAACATTTGCGCCGAAAATAGGCTCGTTGGTTTCCTTATCAGTTACTTTCCCTTTTATTTTGCCTGTTGTACCGGCAAATATTTGAGAAGACTGCATCGAAAAAAACAGCAGTAATATCAAAAATTTAAATGAATTGCCGGAAAATCTTAAATGTTGTCCTGTCTTATTAAAGTAAAGCATATTCTTATTCCTAAAAATTTAATAATGGATTATGCCGGCTGTAAGGAAGCAGCCGGCATAAATGAATCATAGAAAGATTATTTCATAAGTATCATCTTCCTGCTGCTTGAAAATGATCCGGAATTCAATTGATAGAAATATATTCCGCTGGATAAATCCGATGCATTAAAATTAACAGTATGCAGACCGGAATTTTGCTGTTCATTAACCAGAGTTGTTATGAATCTTCCTAAAATATCAAATACTTTTATCGTTACTAAACCCGGTTTTTCAAGCGTGTAAATTATTTGTGTCGTCGGGTTGAACGGATTCGGATAATTTTGAGAAAGGGAATACCTGTTCACCAATGAAGGATTTTGATCTTCAACATCCAGCCAATCAGTACCAATCCATGTGTATAACCAGAGTGAAACGTTATTCCATGACTGATCTTCATTTATCGGGGAATAAGTCAGTATGCCTTCTCTTGATCCGGTTGCATCAGCATCGTTGATCGAAAAATCTAACGGAATTCTGTATCCATCAACAGGAACAAATAAATTATCGCCGAATTTATCTGCCAATAGCTGCCATGGTATTCTTGCTTCAACAACATAGCCTGAAGGGAATTTCTCTCCCCAGAAATAATTTTCACCTGGAACCAGGAGGCTGTCGCCGCCGCTTAAACCGTCAATAAGTGCCCTGGTGTTAGCAAATCTAAAATGGTAATCAGGCTGATCATCTCTTCTGTAGCTCGTATGCGGAGCTCCATGCCAGTTATATAATCCAATGAACAGGTCGGGCGAATCGTTTAAATAGGTAGTAGTCTGGGTATTTGAAATGACATCATCTTCGACATCCAAGGCAACATAAAGATATGTATTATCAACAGCCAGATAAGCGTCCAGAGAAAGGTCTGCGTCATTATCAATTATTGTATTGGTAACAATATAACCGCCCTCGGAAGGAGCAATTTGAATCGGGGCGACTCCTGACCATTCACCCAGATTTCCGTCAGCTGCAAATGAAGCGGGAGCGTTTAACGAAATGATTACAACTCCCTGTGCAGTATTTGTAACCGGACCGATAGATGAATGTTCTGATATATTTCCTGCTGCATCGGTACAGGTAATTGCATAGTAGTAGGAAACCTCCTGATCACTTTCCGGGGCTCTTAAAACATGAGTATACAGTGGGTTTCCTTCTTCAATCCTTAATGCGGCAACTTCTGCATTTGCAACATCAGTAATAGGATTAGTGCTGTAATATAAATTGTACCTTTCTCCTTCCTCACCTGGTATATCTTCCCACGTAACAAGATTTGTGTAAGAACCAGTTATTACTGCCAATCCGGCCGGGGCATTTGTAGCTATAACATCGAAATCGGGATTTCCGGTCCATATATCATCAAACCAAAGAACACTGCCGGCAACACCGCTGCCTACCCAGTCTCCTGTAACAAATTGAAATAAAGTTAAATTTGATGGATCTGCAAGATCTGTAACAGCACTCTCGTTTACTTTAATAGCACTGTTTAGAGGAAAACCGTATTCATGCCATTGATTATCACCAGGAGGAACAAGCAAGAACATACTTTTTTGAGTGCCGCTTGTTTCGAGCTGAATTCTTAATGTATCACTCCAGCTCTCTGACTTTAACTTGAATTTTAGGCTGTCAGTACTCCATGCATTTACCAAACTATGAGGAGGAACTATATTCCAAGCAAGTCCCGTCCATCCATTACTCCATTCATCTCCTTGGACCCATTTGACAGCATTTTTTTGCGGAATTGAACCGGCACCTTCTTCAATTGAACCTTGAGATTGACCCCATGTCCACATCTCGAGATTACCGGGGACAGCCTTACCGTTAAAAACAACTAAAGGAGTTTCCTTAACACCTGTTCTCTCAAATTTATCGAGTAAGAATTCAACGGAATCTGCTACATCTGTCAGACTTACAGCAGCAATATTATAAGCAACAATTTTATCGTAATCTAATACTTTATTGTTCTCCTGCGTAGCAGGATTACGGCTCCATGCGGCTGGGAATAAAATAAATCCTGTAGTATCAGGGTTACCGGAATCAACTACTCTTTCAAATAATGGAATTTTCAGATGAACCCAACCGGAAGCAGCATCGATTATGGTTGTATGTTCATAAATATATTCTTCATTGTTATCGCCCTGATTAGGACGATCAGCGATATGAATTCTAAAAACAAAGCTTGCCGGCAATTCCGGAGGCATTGTCACTTTGATCCATAAACTCAATGAATCATTTTTACTAAGATCAAGAAAAGTTCCTTCAGGGTATACTTTCTGGCGCTGTACATAAGTGCCCCAAGTATGTACAGATGCAAGGTTACCATGAAATTTAAGAGAAGCTGCACCTTCAACTTTATCATCGGTTACTTCACTGAAGGTTGCAGTTGATCCTGGCTCCAGGAGTGTCGCAAAAGTAGAATCAGTAGAAACAGCGTCGAAACTTTCGATCAGCGATTGCCCTCTTGAAACAAAGCTGATTGACACAACACTCAGAAGAATTAGTAATTGTACTTTCTTCATATCTATCCTCCTTTTAACATTATTAATTAAACATTATAGAACGACAATGAAATTTCTAATTTATTTTTAATACCATAGGCTCCATAAGCCTATAATCAATAAGACAATGAATGCCGATAAAATTATATTTTTTTTAAATGCTCTGACAATTTCCTGTTCGCCGGGATTAATATCAATTTTCATTTCGCTGAGGCTGTCCGCTAGTAAATATTTTATCTTATTTATTTTTGTTTCTTCAATGCATTGTGTTAAGAAGCTTATTGAAACAATTAAAGCTGAAGAAATGATAAAAAGAAAAACGGCAAAATGAAGATAGTTAATACCTGCAAAAAACTGCAGAAGCGGATGCGTCAATAAGCCGGAATTATTAAGAACTTCTATTACCAGTCTTGATACCCCGATTGCTTCCCCTATAATTAAAGTCCAGAATGCTGCTTTAGAAGTAGCTTTCTTCATCAATATACCGAAGAGAAATACTGCAGTAATAGGGGGACTTATAAACGCCTGGACACTCTGAAGAAAAATATAAATTTGAGATCCGATTAACTTAACTAATGGAACGCACAAAATTGCAGTAATAACTATGGTGGTCGTTGAAAGCCTGCCGATTAAAACTAACTTTCTTTCATTGGCTTCGGGATGTCTAGGCTTATAAAAATCATTGGTGATAAGTGCAGATGTAACGTTAAATACACTGCCTAGTGATGACATTACGGCGGCCAGCAATCCGGCAACCACGAAACCTTTAATTCCTATAGGTAAAATATTGCTGGCTAAAAGAGTAGGGTAAGCTTCGTCCCCGGTTATTTCAGGGAAGAGTGCAGCAGCAATTAAACCGGGCAGTACAAGAATGAAAATCGGGAAGATTTTCAGAAAAGCAGCTAAAAGAGAACCCTGCCGTGCATCATTTATAGATTTAGCGCTGAGTATCTTTTGGACTATATAATGATCGGCGCACCAGTACCAGAATGCAATAATGGGGGCACCGAAAATAATACCTGTCCAGGGGAAATCAGGATCAGAAATTGATTTGAACATATTGAAATAATCTGCGGGCAGCTTTTGCTTAAGACCTTCGAATCCTCCGACTTCATTCAAGCCGAATATTGTAAGAATTATTGCACCCAGAAGCATTAAAACGGCTTGAAAAGCATGGGTTTTTATGACTGCCGCTGCTCCGCCCGTTACACTGTACAAACCGGTTATAAGGAGAACAATTATTGCCGATGTGTAAATGCTTAATCCAAAAATTTTGTAGAATAAAATACCGCCGGCAAAAATTGTAACAGTAATTTTTGTGAA
>JBLNGL010000431.1:0-2732 GCA_050264735.1 Ignavibacteria bacterium
CCTGAAAAATGAATGAATTTATTCTTCGCTCTATCAAACTTATCCAGTCCTGCATTATGACCTATCCAAAGTTCTCCCGATCTGTCCTCGAAAATTGAAAGGACAACATTATTTGATATGCTTGAAGGATCACGAGGATTATTTCTATAATGAACGAAGACATTTTTTTGACGGTCAAATTTTTCCAGGCCTTGTCCTTCAGTGCCAATCCAGAGCATGCCTTCCTTATCTTCATAAATACTTCTGATATTATTGAGGCTTAATGAATTTAAATTCCCCGGGATATTTTTGTAAGAGGTGAAAACTTCCTTTTCTCTATCGAATCTGCAGAGTCCACCGCTGTTTGTACCGATCCATAAAACTCCTTTCTTATCTTCAAAAATGGTCCAGATGAAATTGTCCGAGATTGAATTTTTATCACGCGGATTATTTTTATAGACAGCAAAATTATACCCGTCATATTTATTTAATCCGTCTTCGGTAGCAAACCACATAAAACCTTTGCTGTCCTGAAGAATAGAGTGAACTGTATTTTGCGAAAGCCCGTCTTCGCTTAAAATATGTGCAGAAATATTCCTTGAAAGCTCACGAGTTATGAAATTATCGTTTATCCCTTGAGGATACCCTGAAGAATAAATAATATGAATTAAAGTATAAATAAATATTGGATAGGGGTTTGGACGGAACTGTTTTACAATAGTGAGATACTTCTTCATAAAATTCGGAATTCTTGTGGAAACCGCCATGAAAATGCCATTTATTACTTAAAAAATAGGCAATTAATATTTCTACTTGCAAGTGGGAATTAAATGCAGGGAGGAAACAGGTTCAAGTTCAAGAGTAAGTTCAAGTTCAAAAGAAGGTGAAAGAAGTGGATTACTTGAACTTGAATCTGAACCTGAACCTGAACTTGAACTTAAGACTCTTCTAGGCAGTCTCTAGCAGAGTGTTCTCTTTTTTCTTGGCAATCGCACCGATTAAATCTTTATAAGAATTTACAAAAAGAATAATCCCTTCTTCAGTTAATCTTTTCGTTACATCTTCAAAATCGATCTTTAATCCGGCAAGCTTTTTCATTTGATCAGCAGCTTCAACTAAACCTGATTCGATTCTGTCTGCCGGTTTGCCGTGATCTTTATAAGCATCAATTGTAGGCGGGGGAAGAGTATTGATCGTATTTTTGCCTATAAGCTCTTCAACATATAATGTATCAGGATATGCCGGATTTTTGGTGCTTGTGCTTGCCCAGAGGAGTCTTTGAATGTTTGCTCCTTTTTTCTTAAGCTTTTTGAAGCGTTCGGAATCAAATAATTCTTTTCCTTTTTGATAAACAAGTTTTGCATTTGCAACTGCAATTTTCCCTTTAAGGTCCTTATTCTCAACTTTATCCAGTTCCTTATCAACCATGGAATCTATCCTGCTTATGAAAAAGCTTGCAACCGAAGCAATTGTATCTATCTTTTTCCCTGAGGCAAGTCTTTCTTCCAGGCCTGACATATAAGCATCAACAACCTGCTCATAAACCTTCGGAGAAAAAATTAAAGTAACATTAATATTTACACCTTCCGAAATCATTTTTTTTATAGCAGGTATTCCTTCCTGAGCTGCGGGAATCTTTATCATAACATTCGGTCTGCCGACTTTTTTATTTAGTCTCCTTGCTTCTTCAATCGTAGCTTCCGTATCATAAGCAAGCTCCGGCGAAACTTCGATGCTTACATAACCGTCAATTCCATTGGTTTTTTTATAAACACCTGAAAGAATATCGGTTGCATCCTGGATATCTTTAACTGCAAGATCTTCAAAAAGTTCTTCAGGACTCAGTTCGGGATTTTTTACTAGAAGAGATTTAACTTGCGCATCATAATCTTTTCCGGAAGATACCGCTTTCTGAAATATACTTGGATTAGAAGTAACTCCTTTAAGTCCGATTTCCTTTATTAAGTTTTTTAATTCTCCGGTTTTAATAAGGCTTCTATTGATATTATCCAGCCAAACACTCTGTCCGTATTTTTCCAAATTAAGAACGGGATTCATTCTGATTAACTCCTTATTTATATTTTTTTTCTATGTTTAATACTTTTTCCAATCTTCTTAAAAATCTCTCTTCTTTTCTGAACCCGGCTTTTATAAAAGCATAAACTACATCCTCGGCAAGCTTTTCCCCGATTACGCGAGCACCGATACATAATACATTCATATCGTCATGCTCAACACCCTGGCGTGCAGAATAAGTATCGTGGCATACTGCTGCACGGACTCCTTTAATTTTATTTGCTGCAATACATGCCCCGATTCCGCTCCCGCAAATTAAAATCCCTTTTTCAAAATCTTTGTTTGAAATTTTTTTTGCCAGAAGCTCGGCAAAATCAGGATAATCGTCCGAAGGATCGTATTTTGTATTGCCTAAATCGGAGATATCTATTTTATCCGCTTTTAACAGGTTAAAAATGACTTTTTTTAATTCGAATCCGCCATGGTCCGATGCAAGTGCGATTTTCATCTATTATCCAATTATTAAATAAAAAAGGTAATTGTAAAGATAATAACATTGAGAGATATGAACAATGAAAATAAGAAAGGATTTAGACTGATGAGATATTTTAAGATAAAAAAATAATTAAAAAAGCCAGCAATAATCATAGGGATATAAAGAATAAATTAATATTTCAAATTTATTTGCATCTATGTGGGTGAAGATATTTTATTTTAAATTTTTTATCAGATGTAAT
>JBLNGL010000432.1:0-7763 GCA_050264735.1 Ignavibacteria bacterium
CATTATCTTTTATTATTTCGTAAGTAATCGGTGTGTCTTTTAAGTTCCCCTCATATTTGATTTTATTTTCATTATAGAATCTTTGAACATCTTCATCAGTAAAGGTTGGATGTTTAACGGCTATAGATTTTTGTTTCCAATAAGCAAGCTTGTCTCTCCATTCCTGCACTTCAAGCTGAACATTCGGATCATCTGCATATCCTTGGCTGCGCGCAATTCTGATCAATCTTTTATCCCGCACCATTTTAAATAATACATCCTTCACAAATTTTAACGTCGAGGCAGTCGGATTAGAAAAGTCGATTTTGAAATCTCTATAAGAATACCATTCAACGAAATCTTTTATAGTGAATTTATCGCATTTTGAATTAACCAAAATTTCAGAATCAAAACTTTCATCCAGGATTAATTCAGGATTAAAACGTACTTTTTCTATTTCTTCTTTCGTATCTGTGAAATGTGTATAGTTAACCTTAGATAAAAGCTCAAATATTTTTTTCAATGCTTTCCCCGAAATAGTAGGCGGACATTCTTCCATTACCTCTTTTATATAGGAAGTGGTTATGCTGTCCAACATTTTTTTAGAATAATATTTTTCAACCTTTCTCCACATCGTCAAATATTCAGCTGGAGTAATAATGAAATCTTTCTTTGCCTGATCCAATTGAACCAAATAAAATCCATCTTTAGTATTTATGATATCAGAGTATGCGCCGGGTTTTAAATGAGCTAATTCATCGGCAACCTTTGGATTGTCTTCAAATAAAGTGAAGAAATTGGTAGGCACTTCATCTAAGTAGAATTTAAAGTCTTGATTCAGCAAAGAATAGAGAGAATCGAAAGAGTGACCATTATCCAGCAAAATTTTGATATCCTTAATATCAAATTCATTATCCGTAAAAATATAGCGGAATGTTAATCCAACCGAAGACTGATCGATTCCTCTTTTAATCAGGGAAGAATCCACTGATATAACGGGTACAATTTTTTGACGGTACCATTCTGTAACTATAATGTCATCTTCAATTTCTTTTAAAATTCTTTTAACTGAATTAGTATTGTCTATTCCATTAGTATACCCTTCAAGGGCGATCAATTTTTCGTTAATCATATATTGAAGATGAGCCATTTTAGGATCTTTAAATTTTTTCACAAACGAAGGACCAAATTCATAGCTTTCACGGAATTCTTTTGCTGTTATTTCACAATTACCAATTGAGGCAATCACTGATGTATCTGCTGTATTCGGCGAATGAGGATCTCTCCCATTTGCATAGGTTAATGCAGTAAAAAAAAGTATTATAAAATAAAAACGATTGGTATTCTTTAACATTATTACAATGAATGATTAAAAAGTCAGACTTACTTGAATTCTTGAAATATCACCCAGCACACCAAATCTTGAAAATGAATAATCCGCTTTCACGGCAGTTACTCCGGAAATATTATATTTAATACCTCCTCCTAGAGTAAGATCTGTCTCTCCATCTTTTACAAATGCATTTGCATAACCGCCTCTTATAAAGAACATATCATTAAATCCATACTCACCTCCGAAGTTTATATATTCCGTATTATTGTTAGGATGGTTTGCATCAGCCGCAACAGTAAAGCGATGTTCATCAGTCTGAAAAATTTCCATCGCTACACCTACTCTGAGTATGAGAGGAAGATCCCACTTGTCAGTATCATATTTTGCGGGTATTTTATCATTGTTCCCTGCTATTGTCGGATCCGGATCGACAAGTATAGCCGGATCTCTTCCGGTCATCTGCATCTTTGTTCCAAAGTTAGAAATGCTCATTCCTATTCTCATCCCGTTTAACGACGTAGTGAAAAGTGTACCGATATCAACTGCAAAACCGGATGCACTTGAATGCCATATACTTTCATTTATATATTTTGCACCGAAACCGATAGAAAATTTATCTGTTAGGCTGTAAGCATATCCGATACCTATAACAACACTGCTGCCGTCAAACAATTCGCCTGTTCCTTCCGGCTGAAGAATGGTTCTGACAGGTTCTTCGGAAACTGATAGTGACGTAAATTGTATTGCAATGGTTCCAACACCTCCAAGATTAAGAGCAATAGAAGCATGATCGAATTTTGTATCAACAAACCAATTGGTGTGCATAAAGGTGGCTTCATTGTTAATTCCTGCAAGACCCGCAGGGTTCCAATAGAGCGCCGTAACATCGTTTGCGGTACCAACAAACGCATTACCCATTGCAACTGCCCTTGCACCTATACCTATCTCAAGAAATGTTGCCCCGGTAGTACCTACTTTTGATACACCTTGAATTAATTGTGCATATAAGTTAGTCAAGCCAAAGAATAACAGAATTAATACCGTGTAATGCTTTCTCATGACTTACCTTCTCATTTAATTAAAGCAAATTTTCCGGTTTTCTTTCCTACGCCTGGTGCATCAACCACATATATATAATAACCGTAAGCTGCATTCAAACCATCTTTTGTTCGAAGATCCCAAAACTCACTGCCGTCATCAACACTGGTTGCCCTGTGTATTTCCTGCACCAAATATCCGCTGATTGTATAAATGCTTATTGTACATTCCGGAGGCAGATGGACAAATTCTATCCTTCTTTCGCCTCGACCAAGTCTGAAGTTATTACTTGATTCAATGGGAGTCGTTGCTACGTACGGATTAGGGACAACATAAATTTCATCCATTGAATTTTCTGCAGCCTGCTCATCAATCTTTTGAGGGATAGTTTCAATATTAAAAACGTCACCATCACGAAAGGGTTTCCTTGTTTTTATTACTATAATATCACCTGCATGAGGAGCTATTGGATTTGCAGATGAGTCAATCTTGAGTTTCACAGTCCAGGCAGTTAGACTTCTAAAGCTAGTCCCTTCAGGAACTTGAACTAAAGGTTCAATGTCATCCCCGGAGCTCACAGTTTCATCACCATCCGAATCCTTGAATCTGAATACCATCTTTTCATTTCCTGTAAGATCCCAAACAGTGAAATTCACAGGCACTTTAGCACCGCCGATACCGGTTAATGAAGTGTCGACGATCGAATCAGCAAAACGAATTTCGATATCAGAAGGCAGATCGATTTTATTTATTGAAGTGGGCGGGTTTACAACAGCTTCCCAAGTTGTTTCGGAACCTTCCTTCCATCCGCTCTCTTCATCTATTTTTTCAAAATCATCATTCTGCAAATAGATCTTCATTCCGTCAAACGGATCACCTTCTTCTTCATATCCGATATATGTACTTTGATAAATAGGGTAATATTTATATGTAATTGTAAGTTTATCCGAACTGGAAAAGTCGCCTAAATTCTTTGCTCTTATGCTGCCTCCCGCTGCGTCAAGAATATATTTTGATGAATCAACTACATTGCCGTCTGAATAACGTACAACAACGGTCCCTTCATCAATATTTTGAACTTTCAAAACAGAGAAGGAGGTATCTATTAAGAAAAATGTTTCGGTATACTCTTTATCATCATAAACCGAATAAGAGACGGTTTGTCGTGTATATTCTCCTATTCCCCCAAGATCCTTAGAGTCTTTAAAAGTGAGATTATAGGTAGTGCTAGGAACTGAAGTCGGATCAAGAATGTCTATTACAAAACTTCCGGTTCCTGGACCTTGGGTATGGTTAGTTTCATATTTAGCAGATACGTAACCTACAGGCGGAGCTTTAGGAGAAAAGCCTACTGTATTTACATCATATCCTATTACATTTCCTGATTGATCAATCTCAATGTTTGAAGGACACTCCGCTATAGAAATTGGAAGTAGTCCGGGAATAATAGTATTTCTGTATTTATCAAACTGTTCACCCGGAAGCACTTCTTCATACAAACCATCGTGATATCCTCTGTCATAAGAAACCACGGCATAATAATACGTTTGACCATTAACCACATTTGAGTCAACCCAAGAGTATTGCAGCCCGTTGTCATCACCGCGGTAAAAATGTGCACCGCGTACTCCCACCGGATCTTCACCCTTTATTCCTTCGAAAATATCAAACTGCGCAACAGGTTTTCGATAAGTAGGAATACCGAACATATCTGTAATTGATTTTACCTCTGGTGATGAAAAACTTGGTTCGGTACTCTTGTATATGGCATAACCCTCAAAATCAGAACCATAAATGGGGTCAAAAGATTGCTCGGCGGAACGATCCCAATAAAGAGTTACTTTATGATCCCCTGCAACTGAATGGACCTTTGGTTTAAGCGGAGCTTTTGCGAACTGATAATTAGCATTATAAATCTGCTGAACTGTTTCCTTATTTCTGAACAAATCCTCTCTGTCGGCACCAAAGAGGAGTACCATTGAGAATCTTTCAGTTTCTTTTTTGTCAAGAGTAAAGAACCCTGAACCGTAAATAAATCCTATATTATTTGGATTGGTTTCGTTAGTTTGAAATAATCCAGGCGACAACCTGCGGAAAACTTCATCGTCATTGTACGGCCAAACAGCCCCCACGGGAAAATATTGCGCACTCGTTAAACCTATTTGATCCGATTCATCGAGATCCGTAAAACCAAAGTGAGGTTCACCTTGATCAGGTTTTGAATTTCCCTCAGTTCCATTGGCATCAGGACCTATGTACTGAGGATCATTGAGACCAACACCATCAGTACCGACATCATCCTTAGCAGGATCCCAATCACCATTCTCATCACCCGCCCAATGCGGAGCCGGAGGTCTTGAATAAAATAGCTGGAATGCTGCAGGATCATTAATCCCATACGGATATTCAGTCAGGTATTCACCTGCGGGATTATCACGTCTTTCATCTATCAGACCATCTTCATCATTATCTATTAGATCATCATTATTGCCTGGGCTTTCGAGGTATGCATAGCCGCCGTATGCCAGGGGCTGAAAATTTCCATACCCTATTCCATCGTTATCAAACGCATAAGTAATATCATACAAAGTATTAAAGTTAAGTTTATCATCATTCTGATCTGCCCTTCCGCCTACGCCGGCATCAGCATACATCCCAAATGAAACTGTATCATAGGAAACAGAACTGATATTTGTAATTTCATATAACCAGAATATTACATCTTCAGCCAGAACTTGAGACCATTGAAGTCCTCTGACTTTAACGAGCACTCCTATGCCTCTCCTGGTGGTATCCGTTTCATCAGGATAGTAATTATATTCTTCGTCATTAGCATCATCGTAATAGAAGTAGCTTTCCTGATCGGCGTTCAACTGATCGAGTCCGAAATATCCATTCCAATGGCCATCCCATTCAGTTCCTTTGCCGCTATCGGGACCTACGATTAATTTAGGCCAGAATAGCGGCCAAGTCTGAGGTTTATCGCTGAAGGCAGGGGAATCTTGGCCGTCAGCTGCAAAACCTGGTAACGGTTCACAACCCCATTGTTTATTCCCAACTCTTGGTTCAGGATCAGTTCTTTCTCTATACTCTGTTTCTATGGTTTTTCTTTTAATTCCCTGTCTGTCTGTAATTTGTGTTCCAATAAGAATGGCAACACCATCCATATAATTATGTCCGCTGCCCTTAGGCCACTCTCCGGCAGGAGGATCATCAAACAATGCCACCTGACCAGTATTTAAGAAGGTCGTACGAACTAAATTACCATCATGAATTCCTAACTTCCTAAATCTCTGATCGCTTTTAGGCAAATTATAAAGACCGCCTTGAGGTAGTACTGATTCTGCAGCAACAAAAAGTATGAGAATCAAAACATTTCGAGATAAATACATTTATTCCTCAGAGTTACATTTTAATTGAACTGGTTAAACGAAATTTGAAGACCCAATTTGATTAAACGGGGAGCGCTATAAAAATCGGGTCTTGTTAGGTAATCATCTAAAGTACTGACTACGACAGGAATATCTTCACGGCCGGGAATAACAGTATATCCCGCACGTCCGGATTCAGAATAAACTTGTATTTCATTTCTTTTGTCAAAAAGATTAAAAACATTCAAAATCAGAGTTAAGTCAATATCCATTAACTTTAATCGGTAATACGCTTGTAAATCGACATTAAATGTTGTGGGCTTCTTTTCGGAATTTTCCGGGAATGTAGTTGTCCTTAAACCGTTCGGCGTCGGTGTGTAAGGTAATCCGCTTCCGTATCTAGCAATTAAACTAGTGCCCCAATTAATTTCACCAAGACTAATACTGAAATTAATTGTATTAGTTTGATCCCAATCTAACGGTACGGGCTGTACTTCACTTTCAATAGGCGGGTTGCTTTGATTATCGATGAAAACCGAATTTGGATCCGAAGAATTACCCTCAGCAATAGAATAAGTGTAATCTAAACTTGCACCGACAATTGAATTCAATTTACTTTTTGAAATAGCAATCGTAATACCACGTACATTACCATAATCGTTATTAATATATCGGGCATAAAGCGTTTGCTGAGTTGTCCGATAAATTTCTGTTGAAAGAAGATTACGGATATCCTTATAAAATGCCGTAGCATCAACAACAACGCCTTCGGTTAATTGTTGTTGCAGTCCGAACTCATAAGAGACTGTTTGTTCAGGTTCAAGATTCGCATTTCCAATTAAACTTGCGAGCGAGCCGCTATAAATTTCAAACTCGGGATTATAGTATAAATATTCAAATGGGGGAATTTGAAAAAAATGTCCGTAAGAAAAATGAAGAACACCTCGATCAGATATGGGATATGCAATACCAAGCCTGGGGGAAATTTGTTTTTTGGGTGATGAATCTCTCTTAGGAGAATCTGTCGGATTCTGAAAATCTTCAGGGACTACATATTTAGAATTAAAGTAATCAAAACGAATACCGGCATTTACAATGAGGTATTCAATTTCTATTTTATCCTGTATGTAACCGGAATATTGAATTGGTTTTACATCATAATCATCACGGGCAAAAGGACCCTGAATGTTTGGATCAACGCTGGGTGTAAAACCTGTCCTCTCATTATTAATTACCCTGTACCAATTATATAAAAGATTGTACAATTGTACATCAAATCCTACTTTGATATAATTTATGTTATCTGCCTGACTATTGAGTTCAAATTTAGCTGTACGATTATTTGATTCACGATAAAGGTGATCCATTTTTGCACCACCTGATTTGAAATTATACGGTTTGGATTCAATATATGATTCCGGGGGATAACGCGGATCTACCGGGTTCTCGAATGTGTAATATTTATTATTACTTTGAAAATCCGCAACTTTTATCTCATAAAATGTACTTTGACTTAAAACATGTGTTAACGATAGATTCAGTAATCTTCCCTCGCTAAATCTCCTGTAATCCCCGTCGGGATCATATCTGAATGCGTGGTCATATTCTCTGTATTCACGATTGTTGTATGATCCTGACAATAATAATTTTATTGCGGAAGAGAGTTGGTATTTCAAACTTCCCTGGAAGGAATAGCTTGTACTGGAGTTCATCGAAACGAATGCACTGTCACCGGTTGGATTTGTATACCACTCTGAAGATAAAGGGCTTGAGAAGTCGGATGAATCGCCAGTATTATAAATCCTATTTCCGTAAATATATCCGTCATCCTTAAAGTATCTGCCGCTTAAGAAAAAGCCGAGAGAAGAAAGACCTGGAATCGGACCATTGAACTGAGCCTGAACATCAAGGAGACTGGAAGGCCGGATACTATTTAAATTAATATATTCGTTTGCATTAGTATAGTAACTTCCGAGATAAGTTGAGATACTACCAGTGTATTGTTGTCCGCCTTCCTTTGTTACAATATTTATTATACCGGA
>JBLNGL010000433.1:0-4083 GCA_050264735.1 Ignavibacteria bacterium
CCTTCTTCAATCGGTTTGAAAAATTCTTTCGGATTCGGCGACAGAATTGGTTTGGCTAATGCCGGGCATTTAAGAGCACTAGGGAAATTGAAATTTGTTCCCGTATTAGCACAGCAATCTATAAGGGAACTGACTAGAACTGGAAGAAGTGCAGATGCTGTAATGGATGCGGCAGTTTGGGCTGCATTCCAGGAAGGATATACAAAAGGTTTTAGCGCCGATGCGGATCATCTTAAAACAACCAATGATATTGACATGCTTGTGAAAGCCGGTTTTATCATGTTCACTTTTGACCCGGGTGAATTTGTAAATAATGAAGCCGATAATTTGAGTACGGAAGAATTAAAAAAAGTGCTTGCCGGTTATCCCTGGAATGAATTGAACGATTCATTAGCAGACGCCAGGCAAAGATATATGAACAATTCAGTGAACATAAATAAAAAACTTATAATACGGCCGGCGGAAATAGATCTTCTTAAAGCATATACCAAATACGGCCGCTCTCTGGCCCATGTCAAAAAACTTCATGATCATCTAAAAAATAAGTATCCGGATTATCAGTCGGAGATTGAAGTATCGGTGGATGAAACGCAGGCAGTTACAGCAATATTTGAACATTATTTTATTTCAAAAGAATTGCACAGATTGGGAGTAAAATATATAAGTTTGGCTCCCCGCTTTGTAGGTGATTTTGAAAAAGGAATAGATTATAAAGGTGATCTTAAATTATTTGAAGATGAATATAAAAAACATGCTGCGATTGTAAAATACTTTGGAGATTATAAAATCAGCCTTCATTCAGGCAGCGACAAATTTTCTGTTTATAATGTAATTGGAAAATTAAAAAAAGGAGCTATTCATGTTAAAACAGCTGGCACAAGCTATCTTGAAGCGCTGAAAGCAGTTGCTTTAAAGGAGCCGGCTCTTTTCAGACAAATTCTGGATTACAGTAAAATGTTCTATGAAAGGGAGAAGCTGTCCTACCATGTATCGGCAAGTATTGAAAATGTTAAGAAATCATCCGAATATTCGGATGAAGAATTATTCCGCTTGTTCGATTCAAATGATATCAGGCAGATCCTGCATGTTACATATGGCAAAGTTTTGAGCGATAAAGATAAAAACGGAGAATTTATTTTTAAAGACAAGATAATCGATTGCCTGAAAAGAAATGAAGATGTCCACTACGATTTGCTTATTAAGCACTTTAATAAACATTTAAAACCTTTTAAATTGGGTTGAACGGATCGGCTTTTTCTTTTTTCAATTTTTGAGAAAATTATCAAATATCTAAACTAAAACGGAGATAAAATGGATTATGGTTTCAAGATAAAAGATTCGGGCTCATTCGATTTTATATCCATCGGGGCATTGGTTCACAGGCTGGATCCCGGTTCTGTCCCCTTCAGAAAAGCAACGGAGTGCAAGATTCATGTTAGCGGCGGCGAGTTTAATGTTGCCGCAAATCTTGCTGATTGTTTCCGGATGAATACAGGCGTTGTTTCCGCAATCGTAAATTATCCTATCGGAGACCTCATTGCTGAACGTGTGAAAGCAATGGGAGTAAAACCTTTCTTTAAACAATTTAAACATAACGGCGTAAACGGACCTAATATGGCTACCGTTTACAGCGATCGCGGTTTCGGAGCACGCCCTCCTGTTGTTTTCTATAATAGATCCAACGAAGCTGCTTCCTACCTAAAACCGGGCGATATTAATTGGAATGAAATATTTGGTTCAGGAGTCCGGTGGTTTCACAGCGGAGGTATTTTTGCTTCTTTATCTGAAACTACCGGCAAGCTAATTACAGAGGGAATGAAAGCGGCTAAAGACAGCGGAGCAGTTACAAGCTTCGATCTGAATTACCGTGCAAAGCTATGGAACATTTGGGGCGGCGAACAGAAAGCAGCAGAAATTATCGACGGTATTGTTCAGCATGTAGACGTGATAATCGGTAACGAGGAAGATCTTCAAAAAGGATTGGGAATTCCGGGTCCTGAAGTAGCAGCAAAATCCAAGCTTGATCCGAGCACATTTTTCGGAATGATTGATAAAGTAATAAAAAAATATCCTAAAGTTAAAGTAGTTGCTACCACTTTAAGAGAAGTACATTCATCAAATAAACACAGCTGGAGTGCCGTAGCATGGATTAATGGAAAAACTCATACGGCACCCACATGCGAGCTGGATATCTATGATCGTGTCGGCGGCGGAGATGGATTTGCTTCCGGATTTATTTATGGATTATTGACAAATGAGGAACCGGAAGTGGCTGTAAAGCTCGGATGGGCTCATGGTGCACTTCTTACAACCTACCCGGGAGATACTACAATGGCAACCGTAGATGATGTCCGCGCTTTTGCTAAAGGCGGATCCGCGAGAATACAGAGGTAAAATATAGAGTATAAAGGTATAAGGGTATAAAGGAATAAAAAATAATGTTGTATTTTGGAAAAGGTGATGAGAAGTTTTCTTTCACTAAAGAACAATTAAAAGATTCTCTTTATTCTGCTTTAGATAAGCTCGGATCAAAAAGAAAAGTACTTGCAATTCCTCCCGACTTTACGCGTTTTCATTCGCAGGCCGGAATTATTACGGAACTTGTATGGGAATATTACAGGGAAAAGTTGACAGATATCCTTCCGGCACTGGGTACTCATAAAGCCATGTCCGACCATGAAATAAAAAAAATGTACGGCTGCACACCGGAGCATCTTTTTAGAGTTCACGATTGGCGGCATGGTCTGGCAACTCTCGGCGAGGTTCCGGCTGAATTTGTTAAAAAAGTTTCGGAAGGAAAAGTAGATTATCCATGGATAGCACAGGTCAATAAAATTCTTATTGAAGGTAATTATGATTTAATCCTCTCAATCGGACAGGTTGTTCCTCATGAAGTTATCGGGATGGCTAATTATAATAAGAATATTTTTATCGGAACCGGAGGAAAAGAAGGAATAAACAGGAGCCATTTCCTCGGAGCCGCATACGGAATGGAAAGAATAATGGGGCGAGCCGATACGCCGGTCAGAAAGGTTTTAAATTATGCATCGGATCATTTTGCCAAGGATTTACCTATAGTTTATATTCATACCGTGGTTGACAAAGATATACAAGGGAATCTTCATATAAGAGGATTATATGTCGGAGATGATATAGAATGTTTTAATTTAGGTGCAGCATTGTCTCTTAAAGTAAATTTTCAGATGCTGGATAGACCTTTGAAGAAAATTATTGTTTATCTGGATCCGGAAGAATTTAAAACTACCTGGCTCGGCAATAAGAGTATTTACCGTACCCGGATGGCTATTGCGGATGAGGGTGAACTGATAGTTTTAGCTCCCGGTGTAAAAGCATTCGGCGAAGATAAAGGAATCGATAAGCTGATTCGAAAATACGGTTATGTTACAACACCTGAAGTTCTCGGCTTTGTAAAAAATAATGACGAATTGAAAAATAATCTTTCGGCTGCCGCCCATGTTATTCACGGTTCTTCCGAAAAAAGATTCCGGATAATTTATTGTCCCGGATTTCTCAGCAGGGAAGAGATAGAGAGCGTAAATTATTCTTATGCTGATCTGAAATTTATGTCTGAAAAATATAATCCTAAAAAGATGATTGACGGATTTAATATTATGTCTGATGGGGAAGAAATATTTTATATTTCCAATCCCGCTCTTGGATTGTGGGCGTATCAAGGAAGATTTAATAATTAAAAGATTACAAGATTGCAAAATTAGAAGACTAAAAAAATAAAATTCGAAATTCGAAATCCGCAATTCGAAATTAAATCGGAGTTTACATGGCTTCAAACATTGGTTTAATCGGTGTCGGCTTGATGGGAGAAAATCTCTCATTGAATATGGAAAGCAAAGGTTTTTCTGTGGCAGTATATGATATAGATAAAGAGAAAGTTAAAAAATTTGTAAATGGCAGAGCCAAAGGGAAAAAAATAACCGGAACTTATTCGTTGGAAGAATTAACCGCTTCACTTGAGCTTCCCCGCAAAATAATGATGATGGTGCCGGCAGGAAAAATAGTTGATGAAACTATTGAACTTCTTATACCTCATCTCTCCAAAGGAGA
>JBLNGL010000434.1:0-3741 GCA_050264735.1 Ignavibacteria bacterium
TTTTCTTTAACCTGGATTTGCTTCTCAACAGTTTCATACCCGATATAGGTTACCCGGATTACATACGTTCCGGATTCGATGCCGCGGATAATATATTGACCTGCTTCGTCTGTCGCAGCACCTAAGCTGGTTCCCACAAGAATTACGTTCGCCCCGATCAATGGTTCATTAGTTAGGGTGTCTTTTATAACTCCCTCAATATTCGAAGCCGCCTTGATAGCGGCGCTGCCGATTAGGAAAATGATTAATAAAAGAATTATGCGCGGAATAAAAACTATTCTGTGCATTGTTAATCTCCTATATTGATTTTGACCTAAAGTTCATAAAATTTCTTTAACAATTTTGAAAAATGAACTACCTGTCAATTTTAATATCTAGACCTGGCTTCAATTTTTCTAATATTAGGCTGTTGGCTCCCAGAACAGCTGCCATACCATTTTCAAAGCTTGATTTTAATATTTGAACTTTGCCTTTATGAATACTCAACAACTGCTCTTCGAAAAACTTGCGGGTAGGTTTTAACAGCAGATCGCCTGATTTAGATAATCCTCCGAAAAGGATTATTGCTTCGCAGGCAAAGCATGCTGTTAAATTGGCCAATGCCCTTCCTAAAATTCTTGCGGTAATATTAAATGCCTCAACTGCCAGCGGATCTCCTTTTACGGCATGATCACTGATCATTTCGCCGGTTAATTCACTGAAAGATATATTCTGCAGACCGCTTTTAATATTACTTTCCGAGAAAAGCTGAAATACTGTCCGCCGTAATCCATTCACAGAGACATAAGTTTCCAGGCATCCAAATCTTCCGCAGTTGCACCTGCGTCCGTCCTTTTCAATCATAATATGTCCGATTTCTCCTGCTAATCCGTTTTCTCCATTAACAATATTACCGTCTAAAACAATTCCTCCCCCCAAACCGGTGCCCATTGTTACTGCTATAAAATTTTTCATTTCTTTGGCGATGCCGAATTTTAATTCCCCTAATGCGGCTGCATTAGCATCATTAATAAGCACAACAGGGACATTGAAGTAATCCTTTATCAGCGAAACAATATCCACGGTACCCCATTCAAGATTTGAAGGATTTTCAATGGTGCCTAAAATATTATTTGCGCTTGGGGCAGCTATGCCGATTCCGGCCAATTTATAATTATCTAATTTTTCTTTATTAGCTTTCTTTATTTCTTCAACCAGGCGGGCAGTAAACTTAACGGCATTTTCCGAAGGCAGGGTAGAAATCGATTTGCCACACAAGTAATCCCCGTTTAAATTAAAAATCCCATAGCTTGTATTAGTTCCGCCGATATCAACACCCAAGGTAAAAAGTTCCATGTAATTAGTTGGTTTAAGCAATAAATTAAATAGACAAAAAGTTTATATAGTTATTTTGTAGTCGTCAAAAATTTCTTTAATAGCCAGAGTTGCGGCTCCAAGTAAACGGGGCCGGATTTTCAATGACGTTGGTAAAATAATCGAATTTTTCTTTTTTCCATAGAATGCCCTCTGGTTCACAACCTCTATAATTTCAGGATAAATTAAATCCCAGGCCTGGATAATGCGGCCTCCTACTATAATTGCATGGGGATCATAGGCTTTAATAATATTGGCTATACCCATTCCCAGGTAATATCCGGTTTGGCAGAGGACTTCCCGGGCAATTTCATCTTTGTTGTTTGCATTTTGCACTATATCATCAACCGTTATATTGTTTATCTGATCCATTGATCCGAATCTTTTAACTTCGTACCTGCTTATAGTTGCTCTGTCCGATGCATACCTTTCCCAGCATCCATGATTTCCGCAAACACAAAGCTCGCCTCCTTCGAAAATTATCATATGGCCTACTTCACCCGATGCATGGAATTCCCCATCAAGAATTTTATTCCCTACAACTATCCCTGAACCAATGCCGGGACCAACCTGCAGAAAAACAAAATTCGCTAAATTTATTCCGTGATTACCATACCAGAGTTCCGCCAAAGCAGAGTTTTTAGCATCATTTCCAACAGCTAAAATTTCGATGTCCGGCAGCAATTTCTTTACTGCCTCGCCAAGATGAAAATCTTCCCATCCCAGATTAGGAGCAAAATTCACAATAAGCTTTTTAGAATCAACTATTCCGGCAATACTAAAACCAATCCCGTGAAGTTCTGATAAATTATTCTCAATGCGTAATCTATTAAGTTCAGCAAGACAATTTTTTATAAAATTTTCAGGCTGCTGCGGTTCGGTAGTAATTGAACATGTCCCGCGGATAGAGCCATCAATATCGGCAATAGCAATGCGTGTTAAGGCTGCATCGATTGAAATTGCACCCACCAGATATTTTCCTAATTTTAAGGAGAGATCGAGCGGATTCCTTCCGATGTTCTGATCAATTTTTATTTCTTCGGTGATTAATTCTTCTTCAAGTAGATCTGCAACAATACTGGAAATAGTGCTTTTGTTTAAACCGGTCAGTCTTGCCAGTTTTGTTCTTGAAATCGGTTGTTTGCTTCTAATGATATTTAATACCATTGAGCGATTAATATTACGAACTACTTTAGCATTACCGCCAATTATTGATTCGACACTCATAAGAATTGATTATAAGAAAAATTCATTGTAAGTTTAGTTTGTTGTTCAAACCAACAAACTATGTGGTGAACATAAAGGATTTAAAAATTATTGTCAAGCATTTATAAAAAATTAATTGACTAAGATATGAAGCTTGCCTTATACGGCGGAAAAATAATTACACCTTTCAGAATAGTAAATAACGGAATTTTAACTATAGACGGAGGTAAAATTTCCGGACTGTTAAAAACAGGAGATTCAAATTTATCTCAAGATTATAAGGTTATTGATGTCTCGGGAAAAATTATTTCACCCGGATTTGCCGATCTTCTTGTGCATGGAGGCTCAGGATATGGCTTCAGCGATAATTCAAATGAGAGTATTCAGAAAATCAGTTCATATTTTTTAAAGCACGGTTCTACTACAATTCTCGCCTCATTATTTGCAAAGCCTGAAAAGCTGCTGATTCAGGATCTAAAAAGAATTGCCGGGTATATTGAGGATCATCCTGATACAAATATCAGGGGAATTCATATGGAAGGACCTTACCTTAACAAGAAATTTAAAGGCGCGATGAATGAAAGCTACTTATGGAAGCCCAGCTTGGAATCATGGGAAAAAATCTGGGAAGCATCAAAGGGATTTATAAGAATTATGACAATTGCTCCCGAAATTCCGGGTGCTGTCCGGGTAATGCAGGAAGCTGCAAAACGAGGAGTAGTTTTATCAATAGGACATTCTACGGCATCCTATGATGAAGTTGAAGATGCAATAGATAACGGGGCTGCACATGTGACTCATATTTTTAATGCAATGCAGCCGTTTCATCACAGAACCCCAGGAATTATCCTCGGTTCTCTTCTTCATAACGAACTGAAAATTGAACTGATTGCAGATACGCTTCATGTTCACCCCGCAGTAATGCAGCTGCTGTTAAAACTTAAAGGCGCTAACGGAATAGTACTGGTTTCCGACTCGATACGAGCCGGAGGAATGCACGAAGGCGAATATGAATTTGCAGATCAGAAAATTTATCTGAAAGGAAAAAAAGCTTTTTTGAAAGACGGAACATTAGCAGGGAGCACGCTGACACTTAATCTGGCAGTAAAAAATATGATAGAAGAAGCAGGAGCGAAAATCACTGAAGCCGTCAGAATGGCTTCATTAAACGGATTAAAAGTT
>JBLNGL010000435.1:0-5446 GCA_050264735.1 Ignavibacteria bacterium
CTCTTACCAGGCATGCATTTGAATGTATGTTTGGTACTATTAAATTGTATTCACTTTCGAAATCGAAAATATCCGCAATATAAAGCTGCTCCCAAGAATCACCGTTATCGGTCGATAATTCGATGAGAACACTGTTAATGTTTTCGGATTCCCAAACAATAGTTCCCTTCGTACCCACTTTCCAGTTATCACCGGGCTCGGGAGATATTACCGATATAGCAGTATCATCTTGAGCAGTTTTTAAAAAGGCAGGGCTTACTCCATTGATATTAGATTGAAGCAGGTTTCCATCGGCACTAAATTGAATTTTAAAGTTCATCTTGCCGGAATTATTTATTAAAGTAGTTCCGGGCGTATAAATTTCTTGACTCTCTGATGATACAGAAATCGAAAGATTTCCTGAGTTATCGATATTTATGGAGTTCAGTTTTTCGTTACCCAAGCCTCCGATGTTTTCGGCCCAAAGAATTTTTCCATGTGAATCATACTTGGCAATGAATATATCGCTGCCTCCTTTATTCTCCAGCTTGTATTTTCCAAAATTCAAAAGTTTATTTGTAAATTTTCCAGCCACATAACTATTCCCTGTTTCGTCATTTATTATTTGATTTCCAATTTGACCCAGAGCAGGCTGAGCAAAAAAAGTTATTGAAACTAGTATGCTGAAGAGGATGGTCTTTAATTTATACATGATACGTTTTCCAATCATAAAAGCTTAAACCTAAAATATTCTTATTTGAGATACTATTCATGCCAAATATTAATCCAAAGACGAATTACTGCAAATACTTGGGAATAGTGCTTAAAAATAAATAAATTCAGAGAAACAAAAAGTCTAGAATATGTTAAAAAATGAGCCGTTTTAGGATTTGATACACTTCCGGATATTAAAGTGCTGAATTCTTTAATTTTTTCTTAATATAAGAAAAGATTTCGTCCGATATTATAACCTCTTTAAATCCCTGCACTAAATCAGCGGCGGAAATTACGTTTAAATCTTTTTCTTGGGGGAAAATACATAGTCCTCCCAAGTCTACTGCAGCCGGGCTCCATAGAATTCCTTTGTCATAAAAAGAAGGACGGTGTTTTTTTCTCAAGAATATAATCAGCCTCCAATTCTCATCTTCATAATTTAAAATAAGATTCATCATCGGTTCTTCCTGAGTATTGCAGACTTCATAAAAAAGTTTGTAAAGGTAATTAAATATTTTTTCAATAACCGAAATCTCATTTGATTGTATAACAAAAAATTTCCTAATTCCGTCATCAACAGAATGAAGCAATCCGCTTTGTTTCTGCAGCAATGGTTTCCCGTATTTTATTTTTATCCGGTTTAATTCAGTTTCAAGCGGCATGACGGATTTACTGCACGCTTGGAAGTGCATATGGTCGGGGGCGGAAGCACCGCATTCCGGACCATTGTAAAAAACCGTATAATATTTTGAAAGATCTTTTCCCAAAAGCAGCATTGAAGAAAAATTATCTAGTATTCTCTGGGGTCTATGCTTTAAACTGCTTACGGTAAAATGTTCCGGGAAAATCGGAAACGGATTGACAAGTATTATAAATGCATCTTTATAAATTATCCCCTTCTGTTCTTCAGGAAGATTTTCAATACACAGAAAACATTTTCTTTCCTTAATGGATTCCGGATCTACTTTTGCAGAA
Organism: Ignavibacteria bacterium; assembly: GCA_050264735.1. GTDB lineage: Bacteria > Bacteroidota > Ignavibacteria > Ignavibacteriales > Ignavibacteriaceae > DATKLQ01. The sequence continues at coordinate 1,669 of JBLNGL010000435.1, forward strand.
CTGCTTTCTATCCTGCCTGGATTAAATTGAGCACTTATTTCATATCCCTTAAACCGAAACGATTTGGTTTTTATTTTTTTTAAAGATTTGTATCCTTTTAGAAGCTCCGGCCATTCGGATTTCTGCTGCTTTAATAACGCTTTTGCAGCATTCCCAATATCATTTTGCGCAGCAAATCCTTGAATATTTTTTTGGACTATTAATTGTTTATCACTCATTTTTCTTCTGAATCAGGAATTAATAGAAAAAAACTGAAATGAATATACTATTCGTTTCATTTAAAATGTATTTATCTTGATTTTTAAACCAAAATTCATAAAATTAATACACTACCTTGAGAGAGACATTCTGATGAGGGTGCAGAATTATTCTCTCTACACTTCTATCTTCTTCTCCCAGGGCGGAGTGACCTTCTTATTAAAATGAAGTCCTATATTCTTAATGTGAAAAACTTCTGATATTAAGATAAGAATTTGCGGAGCATTGCGGGAAAGTATTATAGTGATTATCCCGCAACTGAAAGAGAGTGTCATGAAAAATCTTTACTATTTCTCTTTTTTCTTTTTCAGCTTCAGCCTTTTTTCAATTAGATCTCAAGCCCAGTGGGTACAGAGTAATGGACCATACGGTTCATATACCGGAGCGATTACTTCCATTGTTGTCATAGGGAATGATCTCTTTGCAGGTACTAATATCATCGGGGAGTTTCTTTCGACAAATAACTATTACTATACACAGAAGGCTGCCTTAGAATTAACTGTGTCTCTAAATATGCCTGTGAAATTCAGCCTGGGACAAAACTATCCGAACCCCTTCAATTCCGTAACAACTATTTCGTTTAGCATTCCATCAAAATCATATGTTATGCTAAAAATATTTGATGTACTTGGGAAGGAAATATCAATTCTTATATCAAAAGAAATGAATCCAGGCGTTTACACACAACAATGGGATGCAGCAGGTTTTCCAAGCGGAGTATATTTCTACAGTCTTGAGGCAGGTTCATTTAGTGAAACGAAGAAACTTATTTTACTTAGATAAAATTTATCTTCTTGCACTATAATTTTAGAGCATAATAATGGAGCGGTTATGAAAAAGATTATACTATTTTTAATTTTCATATTTTTATCTTCTTCAAAAGGTCAAACTCAATACCCTCCAATATCTCCTAAATGGGTATTCGAGCCGTGTGTCTGGGAAGATACCAAAAATACTAAAGCAGCAGCCATCTCTATGATAAATGGTTATCTCAGTAATCATATTCCTACAGGGTCCATTATCATTGACAGTCCCTGGGAATTGGGGGGTGACGGCGCTACTAACAATGGCTACAATAATTTTTTATTCGATACAACCTATAGCCAGCCGAAAAAATTTATTCAGGATTTAAATGATATGGGAATTCATGTAATTCTCTGGATCACAGGAGTAATCGATACAGGCTGCCATCTTTGGGCAGATGCAAAAAAGAATGGTTATTTTGTCAACGATGGTGCAACAACGAGGTGGTGGAGAGGCAGTAAGCGGGCAAGCCATATAGATTTCTTCAATCCGAATGCAGTTGCTTACTGGGAAAGCTTGATGGACAGAGTACTGGATAGTATTTCTGTAGACGGATGGAAAGTAGATCAGACTGATTACAGTATAAGAGCATTTGGTACAATCAACACCTCTGAAGGAATTAAAACAAAAAGAGAATATTCCGACGCATATTACAGCGAAATTTATAACTATACCAAAATAAAAAGACCGAATAATGGAATGATAACAGCCCGGCCGTACTGCGAGCAAAAAAACGATACCGCTTATACGTCTGCACCTATTTCAGTGAATACTGCCGGATGGGTCGGGGACGCGGAGCATACCTGGGCAGGTTTGCTGGTTGCACTAAACAATATGTTCATTTCTGCTCATGCAGGTTATGCTACTGTTGGTTCCGATATCGGAGGATTTGTGGATAATACTATGCCTGCAGACGAAAACTTATTCATCAGATGGGCTCAATTAGGTGCGCTTATGCCTATTATGGTAAACGGCGGAAAAACAGAAGGACGTCATTTCCCATGGCGTTGGGGTCCACCGACTGATACTATTTACAGGTATTTTGCAAAACTGCATCATCAGCTGGTTCCGTATTTATACAGCTATGATATCCACGCCCACTCAACTGGAATTTCTATTGTACGTCCTTTTGGGAGCAGAGGTTATCCTGATACTACTATCTGGAACGGGGATTACAAATATATGCTTGGAGATAATTTATTTGTTGCTGCAATCTACCAGAATGATAATTCCAGGACAATTACTTTTCCTTCCGGTGATTCCTGGGTAAATTATTGGAATGAAGATGATATTCATCAGGGAGGAACACCAGCGACAATTAGTTACAACCCAAACCAATATCCAATTTTTATACGCTCCGGGGCCATAATTCCTATGAATGTTGATGATTCAACCGCGGAAACAGGGCATGGATCATCATCGTCTAAAAATTATTTAACATTGCTGATATATCCCGACGGCATATCCACATTTGACTACCATTCAGATCCATCCACTACAACCAGGATAACAAGCGACGAACGCTGCGGAGGATTTATAATAAGTTTCAGCAGAAATACCGATTCGGTAATAATCAGACTGAAAAATGAGATTGAGCCGGAACGGGTTTTTTTAAGCGGAAACTTAAATCTGCAAAAGAAAAATTCTTTTACAGAATTTGAAGAACCTTCACCCGGATGGTATCATGGAAAATTACGTGATGGTGAAAACGTATATACTTGGATAAAATTTACCAGCCCCACCGATTCGGTGTTTGTAGCTACAAGTTCTGTTTCTGATATAAATCCAACAACTTACAAATTATCTAAATTAAACGTTGGAAACGAGCAGTATATTGACAGAGGTTTTAAACTTTCAATCATCCCGGATGAATACAAAGGTTTTAATATGATAAGAACTGCAAATGACGATAAAATGAAGACAAATTTAGGCTTTCAGTTTAATGTTTGCAGCAGCGCAGATATTTACATTGCTTACGACCACCGCCTTGCTTCTACTACACCTTCCTGGATTACAGGCAGCTATTCACCTATACAGGGAAAAACAATTACCGATAATTACACAACCCCGAATGTTTATGACATTTGGGAAAGGCAAGTATCTGCCGATACTATTACATTTGGTGATAATAATGGAGTATCAAACTCATCAATGTACTTTGTCTTTTATAAATCTTATGAAGCTCCGCTGCCCGTAGAATTATCAGCATTCGCAGCATATGTAAATGATAATAATGTAGTTCTTAAATGGGAAACGAAAACAGAAATAAACAATTACGGTTTTGAGATAAATAGGAATCATTTTCCCTCACAAAATGAAGATTGGGGTAAACGCTGGAAAAAGATTGGTTTTATTCCCGGTTCTGGAAATAGCTCTTCACCAAAATTTTATACCTTTATTGATAATGAACCGGCTGTGGGTAAATTAGTTTACAGGTTAAAGCAAATTAATAATGACGGATCTTTCAGCAATTCCGGTGAATATGAAGTAGAATTTTCCCCTGCTAAATTCCAATTATTTCAAAACTATCCGAATCCATTTAATCCGAAAACCAACATAAAGTTTGCAATTCAAAAACCGGATATCGTGATATTGAAAGTTTATAATATTTTGGGAAGAGAGCTTAAGATCTTATTAAATGAATATAAACTACGCGGGGTTTATTTACTTGAATTTAACGGAAGCGATTTTTCAAGCGGGACTTATTTCCTGAGAC
>JBLNGL010000436.1:0-3375 GCA_050264735.1 Ignavibacteria bacterium
CCATTAAAAAATACTGCGGGCCTGGCACTAATTGCATTAGCTGATTATTTAAAGTTTAAGAAGGGTCTTGATATAACTATTATTAAAAGAATGGCAATTGGAAGCGGGTTGGGTTCAAGCGCCGCAAGTGCGGTTGCTGCCGTTTTTGCGTTTAATGAATTATTAGGCAAACCCCTTTCAAAATCTGAACTTCTGCCATTCGCGTTAGAAGGTGAGAAATTAACTTCAGGCGGAAGACCTCATGCAGATAATGTTTCTGCCAGCCTGCTCGGTGGATTTATTCTTGTGAGAAGCATCGACCCTATTGATGTGATCAATATTGATGTACCTGATAATATTCACTGTACTGTAGTTCATCCTCACCTGGAGCTCAACACTTCCGATCTTAGGAAATTATTAAAGAAACAGATCCTTCTCTCCGATGCGGTTCAGCAATGGGGAAATATCGCGGGGTTAGTAGCCGGACTGATTAAGAAGGATATGAACCTTATTTCCCGCTCGATGAAGGATGTGATTATTGAACCTTCACGTTCTCTTCTTATCCCGGGATTTTATGAAATCAAGAAAGCCGCAATGGATTCCGGTGCATTAGGCTGCAGCATTTCAGGTTCCGGTCCATCTATTTTTGCCTTAAGCACTTCGGAGAGATTAGCAAATAAAATCGGCATAGAAATGAGAGAAGTTCTCTTTAAGATGAATATTGAAAGTGATCTTTTCATTTCTAAAATAAATAAAAAAGGACCGCGGATTATAAAATAAAGGAAATGAATTTTTATAGTACAAAAAATAAAAACATTTCGGTTCCATTAAGAGAAGCTGTTTTGAAAGGTATCGCTGAAGACGGCGGTTTGTTTATGCCGGAAAGAATCCCGGCTGCCGGAAAGGATTTATTAAATAGAATAAATTATTTAGCTTTCAATGAAATTGCATTCGAAGTATCACGATTAATTTTCTCTCCCGATATTCCCGATCAAGATTTGAAAAATATAATTAACAAAGCCTACTACTTCTCCTCACCTATTATCAAACTTAACAAAAATCTGTATGTGCTTGAATTATTTCATGGACCTACAATGGCTTTCAAGGATTTCGGCGCGAGGTTCACGGCCACTTTAATTTCATATTTTGTCAAGGATGAAGAAAATGATTTAACAATTTTAGTAGCAACTTCCGGAGATACAGGAAGTGCTGTGGCAAGTGCATTCTATAAAATGCCTAAAATAAAAATCGTTCTGCTTTACCCGCAGGGAAAGATTAGTGAAATGCAGGAAAAACAGATTACTACCTATGGTGAGAATGTAACTGCATTGGAAGTTAATGGCACTTTTGATGACTGCCAGTCACTTGTAAAATCTGCATTTGCCGATGTTGAATTAAACAAGAAAATGATTTTATCTTCATCAAATTCTATAAACATTGCCCGACTTTTGCCTCAGGCGTTCTACTATTTTTCCGCTTATGCTCAGCTTGAAGATAAAAGCAAACCCCTGGTTTTTTCCGTTCCAAGCGGAAACTTCGGAAATTTAACTGCCGGATTAATAGCATTTAAGATGGGACTCCCGGTTTACAAATTTGTTGCTGCAGTAAATGCAAACAATGTTTTTCCATCCTATCTTAAATCCGGCAAATTTAACCCAAAGCCCTCTGTCAAAACTCTCTCTAATGCAATGGATGTCGGGAATCCGAGCAATTTTTTCAGAATTACCGATTTATTAGGGACTAATCATGAACTGGTCGGCAGAGTAATCTTCAGCGAAAGCTTTTCCGACCGGCAAACCGTTAATGCTATAAAAGAGATAATGCAAAAATTTAATTATATTATGGATCCTCATGGTGCAGTAGGTTATCTGGCATTAAAAAAATTTATTAATGAAAGTAACCTGGAAAATTATAATGGAATCATTCTGGAAACAGCTCATCCCGCAAAGTTTATAAATATTGTGGAAAGTGCCGTTGAGCGGGAAATTGAAATGCCGGATTCTCTGAAATCCTGTTTGGAAAAGAAAAAATCAGCCGTAAAAATACCAAACAGATTTTACGATTTTAAAGAATATCTTTTAAGCCGGAATTAAAATAATCAAAACAGCATATTCTGCTGAGTCCTCTTACTATTCCTTTATTCACTAAATACAATAGCTTATATTTGCAGAAAATAGAGATTTGATTATAAATGCAGTCGAAATTCACTTTTACCTTCGATTTATTTGATAATTTTCAGGGAATGTGTTTCATTCTTTCAGGCGATGGGAAAATTCTGGATATAAATAAATCCGTATCAATAAATCTCAAAAAAACTTCCGAAGATCTGATAGGATTAAATTTCTTCTCAATAATCGATTCTTCGTACAGTACGAAAACAGAGCAGATTTTTAAAAAGTGCATGACTGAAAATAGAGCAATGACAATACCGTGCAAATTTCAGGCAGCAGACTCACTATTATCGGTTAATTTGTTTTTAAAACCGTATATGGAAAACGGTGCTGTAAAACCTTCGGAATTCTGTTTTGCGCTTGCCAGAGATATCACTGAAGAGAAAAAAATGGAAATGGATCTGCTGCGTTTTTATTATGTTGCCCAGCATACAGTGAACCCTCTTCAGATTACGGACAAGGAAGGGGAAATGATATACGTAAATCCGGCATTTGTTACGGTAAGCGGTTACTCGGCGGAAGAATTAATTGGCAAAAATCCTTCCATATTCGGAAGCGGAAAACAATCCAAAAAATTCTGGAAGCAGATGTGGAGCACTATTTCCAGCGGAAAAGTCTGGGTAGGCGAAGTGGAAAACAAAAAAAAGAACGGCGAACCATTCCACACCCAGCTTCTGATTTCCCCTATAATTAATCCTGAAGGGAAACTTGAAGGATATTTCGGCATTCACCGGGATTTAAGCGAAAAAAGAACTCTGGAAAAACAGCTTGTTCATACTCAGAAAATGGAAAGCATGGGAACGCTTGCGGCAGGGATTGCTCATGAAGTGGGAAATCCGCTTGCATCTATATCCGCCTTGGTGCAGGTATCTCAAAGATATACAACAGATGAGTTAGTAAAAGAAAAGCTGGAGCTAGTAAAAAACCAGATTACAAGAATTTCAAAAATTATCAGGGATTTAGTTGATTTTTCACGGCCTTCAAATTATGAGCTGCAGCTAATAGATATAAATAAAAATATTAAGGAAGCAGTTGAAATAATTAAAGTTGGAGCAAAAGCAAAAGAAGTATTTTTTCAGCTTGACCTGGACGAAAATATTCCACCGCTCCCTTTAGTTGCGGATCAGATACAGCAGGTATTTGTAAATATTCTTCTGAATGCCGTCGATGCTCTGACAGAGAGCAATAAGAAAGAGCAGGTTATATCAATTAAATCAGCAATGAA
>JBLNGL010000437.1:0-8352 GCA_050264735.1 Ignavibacteria bacterium
TTTCTCTTAAGAAGCGTTCAGCAGCTTGCAAATCTTCAATATTTTAATGCAGAAAAGCTGTACGGACCCGGCGGAATCGAGCATAGTCTGCCGAACGACAGCACGGTTAATATTACATTTAATGTTGAAGAAAAATCTTCGGATTACCTCAATGCTTCAGTAGGCTACAGCGGGTATTACGGCGTCAGCGGGTCTATCGGTGTTACCTTAACCAACTTCTCCATTGCAGAACCATTTTCGCTCGGCGGGGGGCAGATCGTGAATTTCAGCTGGCAGTTTGGAGTAGGGGCTCTTTATAGAACCTTTACAATCGGTTTTACCGAACCATGGCTCTTCGATACCCCTACCCTTGTCGGATTAGAGCTTTTTGATACGCACCAGGCCTACGGCTACAACCTCCGGCAGTCGGGTGGAACCGCAAGAGTGGGAAGAAGGTTAAAATGGCCGGATGATTTCTTCTATGTTCAGGGCTTTTTCAGGTTTCAATATAATAATGTAATAGAAGGGCTTAATCAAATTCCCGAAGGATTATACAGGCAGTACACTGTCGGAGCGACAATAACCCGGAAAGATATTGATAACCCTATTTTTCCTTCAAAAGGCTCCTCATTTGCTCTGGACGGCGAAATTTCGGGAGGACCAATTCTCCCGGGAGAAGTTGATTATTTTAAAATAGGTTTTAAATCCGAATGGTATACTAGGTTATTTAATACAAACAGGATTGCTTTATATACTTCTGCGGATTTTGGGTATATTGAAGAACTAAAATTTGGGACAATCATTCCTCCCTTTGAAAACTTCTTTATGGGCGGAAATGGCCTGGTTATAGCCACCACTCCATTAAGAGGATACTATGACAGGGAAGTAGGGCCTAGGGATATATTTGGTCGTCCAATCGGCGGAAATGTAATGACTAAGTATACAAGTGAGTTAAGATTTGCCGTTGCACTTGAACCAATCCCGGTTTATGTTCTTCTATTTGCTGAAGCAGGAAATGTTTTTAGAACTTTTGATCAAGCAGATTTCTTTGACCTTCGAAGATCCGTTGGTTTCGGAGCAAGACTGCTGATCAATCCTATAGGACTCATCGGATTCGATCTTGGCTATGGTTTTGATCGAAGATTAGTAGATGGGAATATCCCATCATGGATATTTCACTTCCAGTTCGGAAGGGGTTTCTAAATTAATCATAATAACAAACAGAGGTAAAAATAGTGAAAAAATATCTTTTTGCGGCAATTCTTCTTTTAGGAGCTAATATAGTTTTCGCTCAAGATGCGCCATTAAAAATAGGTTTTGTGGATTCCCAGGTTATTTTGACCCAGCTTCCTGAAGCAATTAAAGCTCAAGGGGATCTTGATGCTTTAACTAATAAATGGTCTGCTCAACTAGACAGCATGACTCAGGCTTACCAGGAAATCGGTGCTAATTATCAGAAACAAGCCGCTACCATGACCGACGATAAAAAGCTTGCAGCTCAAAAAGAGCTTGTCGATAAAGAGCAGCAAATTCTGAACTTCAGAAAAGAAAAATTTGCCCAGCAGACCGGTGAAATTTATAGGAAACAGGAAGAAATTTTCGGCCCCGTTAAAACAAAAATTTATGGTGCTATTGAAAAAGTAGCAAAAGATGAATCCATGAAATTTGTTTTTGATAAAAGCGGCGACATTATTCTTTTATATGCAGATCCTAATTACGACATTACCTATAAAGTACTGGATAAATTAAAAAGAGGAAGCTAGGATTTTTTCATTCGTGCCGCTCTTATTAATTTGGATATTCCATTCTTAAAAGCGGCTAATTTGTTTTTGGAGAATTTATGAAATCAGTTCCTTTTCTAATTATATTTTTGGCCGTCATATTTACAAGTGCCGCATACGGTCAGCTGAAAATCGGTTATGTCGATTCCGATGCTATTATGGATAACCTTCCGGATGCACAGGATGCCCATCAGAAAATTGATGCTCTGGTTCAGGAATGGCAGACGGAATTGAATAAAATGGAGAGCAGCTGGAAAGTTAAGTATGATGATTATGAAAAAAGAAAGTTAATTATGTCCGACCAAACCCGCGCTGAACTTGAAGCCGAGCTAATCAAGCTTGAACAGGGAATAAGCGAGTACCGTGAAAAAAAATTCGGTACTAACGGTGAATTGTTTCAAAAACAAGACGAATTGATGAAACCTGTTCAAAATAAAGTCTTTAATGCCATCCAGGAAGTGGCGCAGCAGGAAGATCTTGACTTTGTTTTTGACAAGAGCGGAGATATTATGCTGCTTTATGCCAAAGAACAATACGACCTGACTCAAACTGTTCTTGAAAGACTCAAACTTCAGTAAATATGCAGATAAAATTAAAGGAAGCTGCTGCATTTATTGACGGAAAGATTTTCGGTAATGAAGAAATTACTTTCAGCAGCCTGGCAAAGATAGAAGAAGCACAGCCCGGCGATTTAACCTTCCTATATCATCAATCTTATGAAAAATTTTTTAAGCACACAAAAGCTTCTGCAATCCTGGTAAAACCGGGCTTCAATAAATCACGGACAGATATAACTTATGTGGAAACCCCGGATCCTAATATTGCATTTGCTAAACTTATTATTAGATATTTTAATCCTGAGCTTCCTTTGAACGGCATTGATAAATCAGCTTCAATTCATAAGGATGCAAAACTAGGGAGAAACGTATCGATCGGCAAAAATGCAGTAATTTCGGGCGGCTGCAAAATCGGGAAAAATGTAAAAGTCTTTCACAACAGTGTTCTGCTTGAAGATGTTGAAATCGGTGATGACTGCATCATTTTCCAGAATGTCAGCATACGGGAAAAATGCATAATAGGAAACAGGGTTATTATTCATGCCGGTGCGGTAATCGGATCCGACGGCTTTGGATATTATAACGACGATAAAGGTGCTTTTTATAAAATTCCTCAGATAGGCAATGTAATTATTGAGGATGATGTTGAAATCGGTGCAAATTCAACCATAGATAGAGCAGCTATCGGATCAACTGTTATTAAGCGGGGAGTAAAAATTGATAATCTCGTACAGATTGCACATAATGTTGTTATCGATGAGGATTCTGCAATGGCTGCACAAAGCGGAGTTGCAGGGAGTACCAAAATCGGAAAGCACTGTCTTCTAGCCGGACAGGTTGGAGTAATAGGACATATCGAAATTGCTGATAATGTTATTTTGTATGCACAGTCGGGAGTATCAAAAGGAATTCCTAAAGGAGGAACTTATTTCGGCTCTCCCTCAAAAGAAGTCAAAACTGCATTAAAACTGGAAGCCCATATGCGCAGCCTGCCTGAATACGTTGAAAAAATTAAAAAAATGGAGGAGCAGATCCGTCTGCTGCAGGAAGAATTAAAAAAATTAAAATAGCTGCTTACCATACGGACGATAAACGATAGACGACAAACGATAAACCATAGACAACAAACAACAACAACAAACCACCAACAACAAACAACTCACTTCATTCTAAAAATATTTTACATTTATTAAAATAGTCCTGTCTCTTCCTTTATCATCCATGCATGTAATTTTATTTTTTCCATTTTTAGGTTTAAAGAAAATCCCTTTGCCTGCGGGGCTTTTGTCATAAAACTTGTCATTAATATACCAATAGTGAATCCTGATTCCCGCATCGGGTGCTGCCCGAAGTAAAATTTTTTCATCCGACTTTTGTTCCACTAAATATTCGAAATTCTCAGACGGCGAAAGTATGACCGGTCCTCTGCCTGAATACCTGATCACGCAATCCGGATTATGTTTGGGATGCTGTTTATATTTTACTCCGTTTTCCTGGAACCATAATTCTAGTTCCGGAGGATAGTCCGGGTAAGCAGCCCTAGTATATTTTTCCGGCAGGCAATTCGGGCAGTACTCTATAGAGCTGTCGCCGTTAACATAAGTTTCTTTGTACAGATTGCAGTAATTACTGTGGGAAATATTTTCAATAAAATAATCTAGGGTAAGACTTTTACAAAATTTAGCGGGAAGAAGTCCAGTCTCGGCGCACACTTCTCTTTCGAACAGCTCATCCGGCTTTTTAAACCATCTTTCTTCGGAATTGTAATCGATTGAATTGAAGAGATCAAATAAAAGCGGAACCGCCATTTCCGCGCCTGAAAGAAATGGTGAGCCTTTGCCGTTAAAATTTCCCATCCATACACCGATGGTATAATTCGGATTAAAGCCTATTGCCCAGGCATCCCGTTTTCCGTATGAAGTACCTGTCTTCCAGGCAATTTTGGGAAGCCTGCTTGAACCGATTTCATAACCGCTGAGCTCATTGGGGAGGTCGGGTCTTTTATTCTCTGAAAGTATTTCCGAAATTATGTAAACAGAAGATTCCGAAAAAAATTTAACAGACTTTTCCTCCTTATCTTTATTCCCTGTATTATCCTTTAAATAATTTAAATTATAGAATTTTCCCCTGTTCGGAAATATTGTATAAAATCTTGTCAGCTCCTCAAGTGTAACTCCGCAGCCGCCTAAAATAACTGAAAGACCGAGTTTATTTTTATCGCCGATTATGGTTTGAAAATGTCCCTTCTCGAGCAGAGAAGTAAAATTATTCAATCCGATATTGCTGAGCAGGCTTACAGCAGGAATATTCAAAGAATTTACCAGTGCAAAATCTAAATTGACCTCTCCGTTAAATTTTAAATTAAAATTTTCCGGGACATAACCGCTGAAGTCAGTTTCAATATCGAGCAGCTTCATTTTGGGAGTATATGCGCCTGAATTAAGTGCCTGTGCAAAAAGAAAAGGCTTAAGAGTCGAGCCCGGGGATCTGACTGCTTTGATTCCATTTACTTGTCCGAACGCTTTCTTATCATAAAAATCCGCTGAACCGCAGTATGCCGCTACTGATAAATCTTTATTTTTAATGACAAGCACCGCTCCGTTTGTTACATTTCTGCTGTATACTCTTCTGATATAATTCCAAAGCAGGTTTTCCGATTTCGTCTGAATTGATAAATCTAGTGAGGTGTAAACTTCTCTTCCGCCGAAATTCTGATTTATAAAATTACAAAAATGGGGAGCGGTGAATTTTACCGGGTAACGGTTGGGCTTAAGTTTTTCCTTGAAGGCATCATTTAAATTGAAGAAACTAAATGAGTTGTTCTTTTGAAAATATTTCAGCCAGCGATTCCTTTCTTTTAAAACAGCTTCAGAATTTTTATCTATTCTGTACAAATTGGGATTATTCGGAATTATACATAAGGCAGCAGCTTGCGCTAAGCTTAGTCTTGACGGGGGTTGGTTGAAATAAAGATAAGATGCCGATTTTACTCCTTCAATATTTCCTCCGTAAGGAAGCAGACTTAAATAAAGTTCAAGAATTTTATCTTTGGGAAAATACAGTTCTATCTGTACCGCCCTAAGCAGCTCAATTACCTTATTTGAATAGCTTCTCTCTTTCGGTTCAAGCATTCGGGCTAATTGCATGTTAATCGTTGATGCACCGGAGACCCTTTTTCCTTCAATCAGGTTGGAAATAAATGCCCGCAATATTGATCCAGGATTAAACCCCAAATGCCAGTAAAACCATTTATCCTCCTTTTCAATAATTGCTTTGATTAGATCCGGGGAAATATCTTTAATTCTGCAGTACATTCTCCATTTGTCGTCATCCGTGAGGAAGGCAGTTAGAAGTGTCCCGTCTTTTGCATAAATCTCTTTTGAATAGGATTTCATTTCGGGTAGAGGAAATAAGAGATTAAGAATAAATGCACAAATTGGAAGGAAGATAAAAAGATATAGCAGCCATTCTTTTGTTTTCTGGTTAAATAATTTTTTAAGAATCTTAATCATATCTTACTTGAGGAAAAAAATTAACCACAGAGACACAGAATTCACAGAGAATCACAGAGTATTAACTAAGGGGAAGTTTTGAATATTCATCCGTAACTAATGAAACTAACTGAATAGTAATATTTTCGCAATACAGCCGATAATTTCATAAGACAGCTCATTAATATATTTTTGAGTTACTATAACTCTGTGCTTCTCTGTGTTCTCTGCGCCTCCGTGGTAAATTGTTTTTTATTCTTTTACGTTTATAACACCCGCACCATTGTATGAATGAAACTCCGGATCATACATTGCATCTCCGCCAATTACCGGCAGCTGGAATTTACCTTTATTAATTACTCTGAGCATATAATAAAATTCTTCAGTCCCGTAGTTATTTAAGTCGGTAAAGAGGAGTAACCTGTCATCCCGGATATCCATATACTGAACGTTCATCGGGTTTTTGCTTTTCCACTGAAGTTCGGAAGAAGTTGAGAGCCTGGGATTTTCAATTTCAAAACAGGCCGGAAGCAGATCGGTAATTACTATGTTCTCAGCTGATTTGTCAATCCCTGTCAGGGAGATTTTGCATATAATCAATCTACCCTGAGTGAAATTATTGGTTAACTGCGTACCTGTCCGGTAATCATAGTATGTTCTTCTTACCTTCATAAAAGAATCTTCTTCTTTTACTTTTGCATTTAATTTTATTCCTTCAGTGCCCCAGAAATAATATACTTCTCCTTTGCCGCTCGATTTCAGGATTATTTTACCTTTGCTCAGCTCTATGTTGTTTAGAGTAATGTCCTTATTATTAAAGCTCTGGAGTTTTTTCCCGGAGGCTGTAATTTCCACTTTCATATCCGTATTGGCTGTTACTGAAGCAGCCTTACCCAGCGCAAGAAATGTAAAAGATCTCTCCTGCGTGGAATACATGTCATTCATCATCCCGGTAATATGTTTTATCATATAAGGTATTTGAGGATTTGCCGGCTCAACTTCCAGGAGGACATTAAGCATAATTGCATTGGCCCTGATTTCAGAATCAAAGCTTCCGCCGGTTTCGCGTATTGTTTTTTCAGGCCTAAAAACTGCGGGAATAAATTCATTATATGTATTCCAGCTGTTCATTAATGCATATGAGCCTGCCAGCATATACTTCATATCGTTTGACAGAAGATGAGGCCGGGCTTTGTAATAATTCATTGTGGAAATATCTCCTTGTCCGGCTAACGCAAGAATATACAGACCGTAAATTATTTCTTTTCTTGCGACTTTTGTTACAATCCTCCTGTTGTTTTCCCAGCTGACATAATCATAGGTTTTGTCGTTCCTTGACTGGCTTTCAATATAGGAGAGAAGTTTTGAAAGCATATTATCCGATACGGCAAAGCCGGCTTTTTTTGCTTCAACTAAAAAATGAGCAGCATAAACACTGCCCCACCAGGAGGGATCATCTCCTCCTTGCCAATACGACATTGAACCATCGTGCAGCTGCATTGATTCAAGTTTTTTTATCCCTTCTTTCACATAGTACACCGGATTATTTGTCTTGTAAAGTTCCGGTGCGGCCAGCTTTGCGAGATCTTCGAAATAAAGCTGAGGGAAAAGTTTTGAGACAGTTTGTTCTATGCAGCCATGCGGATAACCCACTAAATATTTCAGATGTTTGGCAAATTTAATGGCAGGGAATCTGCTGATTGTAAGAGTAGTATTCTGGGTTCCTTTCAGATAATCTGAAGGAATTTTTACTTCCAGATTTTGTCCCGCTTTAATAGTTCCCGAACCGCTTTCCACAAACAGCGGAGAAATAGGACGAACGCCGATTTCAATCTGTTCTTTTACATTTGCAAAACCGCTTGTTTCAAAAGTGATCTTTCCTGCGCCTACTTCATTCCATGTCTTTATCCCGAATTTAACCTGCTGGGTAGAATTCGGTTTAATTGTGACCGATTGTGTTTTTGCTGTAGATACGCTGAGCGGTCCTTCAACTTTTAAATTTATCTTAACATTTGCATTTGAAGAAGTAGTATTAATTAAGGTAACGGTCGACGCAAGCGAATCATTTGCAGCTAGGAACCTTGGAATTTCCGGCTCTATAATTATATCATCTGAAACTTTTATATGTTCTTCCGCACTGCCGAAGCGCGAACCGGAATAAGCCAATGCCATTAGACGGATATCGCCGTTAAACTGCGGAATATCCAGAGTTACTTTAACCGTTCCATCGCTGCTTGTTTTTTTAATCCCGCTCCATAATGCTAGGAGCTTGAATCTTTTGGTTGCAATCGGATTAGTTCTAGTCTGTAATTCTCTGCTTTCTTCTTCATACCCGTCGCCGCCCGGGGATTTTAGCGTGACAATTTCGGGCAGCAGCAGTTTGTAGAGATCATAACTATCGACTTTTAAAGATCTTTTACCATACATATAGGCGTAGGGATCGGGAGTTTTATAGTCTTTAATTTGTAGAATTCCTTCATCTACAGCAGCAAGGGTGATGTAAATATTGCTTTCGGAATTAGTTTTTATTGTAACTTCCTGTTT
>JBLNGL010000438.1:0-3540 GCA_050264735.1 Ignavibacteria bacterium
ACTTCAATATGCTCCCCTTTTATTGTATACCAATCGAGCTCCGGATGGAATTCCGTGAATTGGGAATAGGAATAATTAAAAAAAACGATTATAAGAATACTTACGGCCCGGAAAAATTTCATATGAGCAAATTATATTTTTATAAAATACTGCAGACCGGAATTTTCCGGTCCGCAAGTTTAAAAGGAGCTCATTATTTTAATAACATCATTTTTCTTGTCTGAGTAAAATTCTTTGATTTGATGGTATAAAAATAAACTCCGGAACTTAAATCGGCAGCATTAAAATTTATGCTGTGTTCACCGGCTTTAAAAAAACCATTTGCAATTGATGCAACTTCATTTCCAAGGATATTATAGACTTTCATCTCCACTATTCCATCCTCCGGTATACTGAATTTAATAGTAGTAGATGGATTAAACGGATTCGGGAAGTTTTGATTTAATGAATATTGAGCTGGTAAAATTATTTCCGGCGGTTTGGCATCAGCAAGGATGTCATATTTTAATTTTAATGAGGGATCGCCGAAAATATTAACGGATCTTCTATAAAATATAGATTCCTTATATAAAGAATTTTCCCAAACTTCTCCCAAACTGAACTTTGCTTCTGAAAAAATACTTTTCATTGATTCTCCAAAAACCTGTGAAGCCGCGTAGGCATAGTGTAAGCCCACATAATTTAAAGCTCCAACTGCTCCATCGTTGGAGAATAAAAATTTATCGGTAATGCTTCTAGTTATAGTATCTGAAAAATGCTGAGAACCAAAATAGAAACTAATAAAATATTTATTCCCGTTATTAATTAAATCCACATCGTCTATCGTAAAATATTTTTCGTGAGTGAATTGCGTATTATTTCCATGCCCGATAAAGAATAAAGCGGCAATACCGGTATAGTTAATGTAGTTTACGATAGAGTCTTTATTGCCGAAATAACCCGAAGAATCATCCTCAAAAAAATATTTCACATTTATATAACTAGGAGCTTTTTTCCCGATATCTAATGAAAACATTGTCCAGAGATCTCCATCGGATCCCGAAGATGTATATTGATCATCACTTAAGACCAATGCGTTGTTATTCCATGAAGAAAGACTTGAATTAGATTCGTATTGAATGACTTTATTAAAATAATTGTTCAATTCTACTTCATTCCCGGCGGCAATACGGCCCACATAAAACGCAATAGTAGTTGTGTCTAAACTATATTTATTAACTGCATAGTAGTAGTCTGATTTTGCCGTATCGGTAAATTCATACCCGGGCACACTTTTAAATTCATAATTAGGAATTTTGATTAAATCACCTGCCAATAAAAAATACTTCGGTTTTGGATTCTTCCAGAAGCTCCCCGCATAACTGATAAAATTTCTAATATTATCTTTTTTTGTCAAACTTGAATCAAACTCTTGAAAAATTTCCGTTGTATCAACAATCAGTACCGTAAAATTCCGTACACTTTCTTTATGAGCTTTAAATGGCTCGCATGCGGCTTTAAACTCCGGTACAGTGATTATCACATAATCATATTGATTTGCAGTATCACTGAGCGCAGCCGGCTGACTAAACAGCGGCTGGAAACAGACAAGAAAGAACAAAAAAATTGTCCTGTACATTTTTCACCTCCCGTTATTGTTAAACTGCCAACAATTTTATTGGCTGAGTCACGGTAGAGGTTTACTCATAATGCCCCTTATTTTATTACTGCAATTTTTATAATATTTGTTTCAGTATTGCCGTTTAGTCCTTTTGCTTCAATCCTTGCCAGGTATACACCGCTCTGGATATCATTTACATTCCAGGTTGTCTCATTATCAAAACCTCCGCGTGCATCGCTATTCATCTCCGCAACAAAATCCCCGGACAGGTCAAAAATCTTAATATTTATTTTCGAATCTTCAGAAACGTAATATCTAATTTGAGTTTCACTGTTATAAACCGGATTGGGATAATTATAAACCCGCTTTGGGGGGAAAAATTCATTTATTATATAAGAATCATCAGCCGCATCTGCAAAAGACGTATTAAAATGATTTCCATTCTCTTCATTCCAGAAAAATTTTCCCTCTACTGAACCTATTGTCCATACATATAAAACATTCTGAGTATCAATAACTGCAATTGATGCTTTTCCCTGATTATTGAAAAGTATCGGTGTTCCAGCTAATGCCGATCCGGCTGAAACCGGAAACCCGTTCACTATTTTTCCTGTTCCGCCGTCAATTCCAAAAATTCTTCCGTCTTGAGTGTAAGCAATTATTTCCGATTTTCCATCTCCTTCAAAATCTGCTGCTAAAGGAGTTCCGTTAAAACCGATTCCAAAAGGATCTGAAAAAGGAAAATTATCTGCCGTACCGCCGCTTTGGTTCAGAGCGTTAATTTTATTGTCTGAGGTAAAAATTATATAATTTTCTCCGTCTTGCTTTAAATCTGCCAGAGCTAAACTGCTTATAAGAGATTGAGCAGCCCTAAAATTTTTTATTAAGGAATTATTGGAAAACAGAGATATTGCATCATAATCTTTAACAATATCAATAAATTTGCCGGTTTTATCTTTCGTTAGAACAATATCACTCTTACCGCTGATCGAAGAGAATTCTCCGGCGGTAACAAATACTATATTGCTGTCCAAATCTCCAATGAAAGAAAAATATGAATCCGAACAGACAAGTTTTCTTATTATGTAATTTGAATCTATAAAACTTGAAGTCAGCAATTCAGGATTATTTGACGGCAGACTTCCAAGTGAATATCTTAATAATTTTCCTGAATCTGTTCCTAAAAGTATTTGAAGTTCATTTTCAGGCGGCGATTGAATAACAGGAGGAGCTGTGATTTTTTCTCCTGTATTTACCGAGGCCAAATAAGAATTTGAAACGTCGGACATAAATACGTTAAGAAAATTACCTGCTGCACCGACTAAATATTTTGTTGAACCCGATAGCGCATAAGAGGTTTTGAATTCCGAGAAACCAGGCAGAGTGTTTAATAAACTCCCGCTGCTATTAATAATGTAAATTGAACTATCAACGAGAACAGCAATATTATCTCCCATTTCCATTAAATTTTTGTTTCCCTCAGGAATTCCTAGTTGAGCAGCAGTGACCGGTTTTATAACCGAATCCCCGAATGAAAGAAAAAAGCTCATCTTGTTGGAAATATCCGAAAAATTATTAATCGTAATTAAGCTGTTTGCGCCTGAAAACGAATTTGAATTAGGACGCGAATCATTTGAGAATATCCCTTCAAAAAGTTCTGAGGGATTGTTTCTATACCAGAAGTCCTCCTGGGATCCTTCGCCGATCACGATATCGCCAATCAGAGTTTGGAACTGCTCACCGATATCCTGAATTCCGTCGGCCTCTTCAACATCAACTCCTAGATGATCCTTATCATTATTGACCTTGTTTTCAGATAACTTTGAATTAATTACATTCTCATCAATATGCCAGATTACAATTCCATTCCCCGGTAAAGCCCAGTCAAATTCATCTACATCGGTAATTACGCCTTCCAGGGAGTCAATATCGAAACTATA
>JBLNGL010000439.1:0-2992 GCA_050264735.1 Ignavibacteria bacterium
AACTGTTTTTTATTTCGGCGGTAAATGAAGACAACTGTATTGGGAGAGGATCATCCGGAAATAAAGCCGAGTATACATCTAATTTTCCATACCCATACGTGCCGTTAGGAACATTTCCTGTGTATTCATCATTGAATGCATTATTTTTTATTGAAGTAAAGATTTCTTCGGGAGATGCACCAGGATTTTTTTGCAGGTACAAAGCTGCCGCACCGGCACAAAAAGGAGCGGACATGCTGGTTCCTTCCATTACTAAATAATTGTAGTCACCCGAAGTGTTGCCGTCATTATCGATAAAAAATATATCCGGAGTACTATATACGTCACAATCTCTCAAAGATATTATTGAACTCCCGGGAGCAACAATATCAGGCTTCTGGAGGCCGTCTATTCTCGGTCCTCTGCTTGAATATGAATAAACACGTTCCAGCTCAAGCTGCGAACTGCAGTTCACCAATCCGTTGTAGCTGATCCATTCGGTTCTAGAAACAAAAGAGCCGACAGTAAAAGCATGATCTGCGGTTCCCGGTGAAATTATTGTGCAGCCTGGATCATCCGCTTCAAATGTGACTTTTCCGTCATTGTTGTGTTCATAAATATGAAATTGCTGAGCAGAAGAGGAATGATTAATTACTTTTATATAGTAAATTGAATTACCGGGCGGGACCTGGAACAGACCCTGAGATAATTTCGATTCGGTGCCTCTGATGCTTTGAGTTGTTGACCAGTTATAAATATTCGGAATTTCTTCACCAAATTCATTATAATACTTCAGACTTAAATCTTTTCTTTCGCTTCCATCATACCAAACCAGATTGAATGTAAGAAGGGTACTGTTTTCCAAAGCACCGGTGATGTTAATTCTTATCAAGTCCGTCGAATCATTTGCATTTACTGATCCTGAGAAATGTCTTTTAGATGCTCCGTTATTCCCGGCAGGAATAAATACAGGCACTCCTTGGGAATAACACCAATCCACGGTTTGATCTTTAATATTGCTTCCGTCATGATAAATATCCCAATTCCCGTAGCTCATCGTAATTACATCTGCATTATATACATTTACTGCAGCTTTTAGTGCCTCAACTATGGCGGTAGTATTTGCTCCTCCATTAATATCGTTCCCTATCTTTAAAAAAATTAATTCGGGGTCCGGTGCTATTCCGTTGTAGGGTCCCTCCCCGTTAGCAGTGTTATTCTCCGATAAAATTCCCCGGGCAAGCACGGATCCTGCGACATGCGTTCCATGCCCAGTTATCCTGTTTGCAACATCATCATCAAGGGAAGGATAATTTGAATAGTCTTTTTTAAATATGTATGCAGGAAGCTCATTACTTGTAAAACTTGTATCGAGCCCAGAATCGAGTACCGCAATTCTTACTCCTTTGCCTGTAAATCCATTTGCCCAGACTTTATCCGCTTTTATCTTCTTTACTGCTTCATTGTTTTGAGGAAATGAAAGCTCATCAGCTGTTTCTATTCTCTTGATAAAATACAGCTGTAAGATTTTCATCAAATTATTGATCGGAATCTTTGTTATGAAAAAACCCAGCGGATGTTTTTCCGATGGAGGAATAAAAAATTTATTGTACTCCGCTCCTAATGAATACAGCTGGGAGATTTGGGGACCGGACGGAGCTTCTGACAGATATACTGCCAGGTTGATAAACTCTGCCGCACCTTCTTTGTTAAATCTGCTTTGTGAAGAAAATTTATATTTCTGCCGGATGATCCTGATCAGCTCGCCGCTGCCGATCTTGGAAGCGAGAGCTTGAGGAATATTAATATCAGGGCCTACTTCCTTGAAATTTTTTTCCTGCGGGAAGGACTGCGATATCCCTATTCCAATTAAACAAAGCAATACAGCAAAGAATCTCATTTTTCGGCAGTTAAAATTATTTTTAATAGAAAATGAATTCTTACTGCATTATCGATTTTTTTTAAAAGTTATTTAGCTCTTTAAGATTATTTATTCATCTGTAATTTGTTTTAAATAAATAAGTTATAAAAATGTAGATTTTTTATTAGTATTTACATTTCCAATAAGATGAACAATTTATTTTAATGAATAAATAACATTTAAAGAATTAGTAAATTCCGTCAAAGGAAATTTAATTTTCCGGAGGGATTATGAAATTAATTATCAGCTTGCTGTTTATCGTATTTGTAGCAGGATGTGAAACAGATAAAAACAGAGATTCGAATCAGAACGAATCGACGGAATCTGCATCAAATAAAAACAATAATAACTTCTATGCTTTCATTTATAAATTTCTTTCGGATGAGAATTACAGAAATACCCGGGTTAAAGATAAGGATCTGACGAGTAAAATTTTTCTCCCCCAAAGCGATTTTACAATTCATATTTATCCTTTCGATAGTATAGACTTTAGAGAGTTCGATGAAGATTTAAGCAGTAAAAAATTTTATTCCGTAATTTCCGCTTCTAAAAATGAAATAACCAATTATAATTTCATTAAAGAAGATAGTAAATGGTTATTGGCCTCCATAGATGTACAAAAATTAGATATCTCTGATGATAAAAAATTCATCCCTTTTCTATTGAAATTTTCCAAAGACACAGTTTACCAGAAGAAGCATATCCGTTATCCCCTGGAAAGCTCTTTTCTTGATTACGATAATGATTATGCCGATACAACAGTTTATCTGCCGCAGAATAAAGTATATGCAAAAAATTTTTTAGTAAATGATTTTCTTTCCTTCTTTCACAGCCGGGAAATTTTGAATGGAGAATATACTAATTCAACGCTTTATTTCAGGGGGAACGGGAACGGGATCTATATTGAATGTTTATTTAAATTTATAAACGGCGGGTGGTTTTTAGTTGAAGAAAAAGATTTTTCAACATAAAAAAGATTTTTGATTTACTATTTACGAATTTTTGACTTTTGACTTTTGATTTATGATTTATCAAGATTACATAATGAGGATGATTAAACAGATTGTAAGAGTTCGGGCTAAAATTCTCTTC
>JBLNGL010000440.1:0-5018 GCA_050264735.1 Ignavibacteria bacterium
CCTTTTTGTATATGCCGCTTTAAGCGCTTCACTATTTTTTCTGCCCATGAATTTAATCCAGGTTCAAGGGTATTCCGAGGAGATTGCAGGCTTTGCATTCCTGCCGTTTGCAGTTATTCTTGCTGGACTATCCCGGTTCTCCGGAATTTTTTCGGATAAATTCGGGGCGAGAATACCATTAATAGTAGGACCGTTTTTAGCCGGAATCGGGCTGCTTATTTTGACTATTCCCGGCTTAACTGAAGGACCAAAAGAATACTGGTCAACATACTTTCCGGGAATTATTATTTTGGGAACCGGCATGGGGATAGTTGTCGCTCCCTTAACAGCCTCCGTAATGGCTTCTGTTCCGGAACATAATTCCGGGATTGCTTCGGGTACAAATAATACCATGGCCCGCACCGCGGGTCTTCTTTCTGTTGCAGTGCTCGGATCATTAGTTATTATAACTTTTAGAGGCAATCTGGAAAAAAACATAAGCAGCATAAGTATTCCGGAAAAAAAGAAAAAAGACCTCATTAATAATTCCGGAAAACTGGCAGAAACGCAGCCTCCCGATGGATTAAGCAAGGAGAAAACGAATCAAATAAATAAGGTAATTAAAATTTCCTTTGTGAAATCATTTGATTTCATTCTTTATATATCAGCTGCTCTAACCTGGCTTGGTTCATTGATAGCAGCAGCGACTGTAAAAAAGGAAATTAAACCAACTCCTGCCGGCACAAAGCAGGTTAATTCGTTGATAGAAGATAAAATTTAATCAGGAGCAATTATGAAAGAAAAATCTTTAGGTGATATTTATTTGGAAGAGCTGGAAGCTGAGGTACCGGCTACTCGTAAATGTCTGGAAAGAATTCCTATTGAGCTGGCCGGATGGAAGCCTCATGAAAAATCGATGGCTCTGGGATATCTAGCATTGCTAGTGGCCGAAATTCCGAATTGGATTGCACATATTATTGAAAAAAAAGAGATCGATTTTGCTACATTTTCACATTTCCAGCCGAAAACAACTGACGAATTAGTGAGGCATTATGATGAAAACCTAGAAAGAGCCAGGAAAGCTTTAAGGCAAATTAAGGATGAACAATTCGAAGAAACTTTTTCCCTGAAGAATCAGGGGAAGCTCCTTTTCAGTTCACCGATAAAAGAAAATATCGGCTCATCAATCAATCATCTTGTTCACCACCGCGGACAATTGACGGTTTACATGAGACTGAACAATATACCGGTTCCTTCTATTTATGGTCCGTCGGCAGATGACAAATCATTCTAGGTTTTTATTATTAATGAATGGGAATTGAATAAGAAAGGAAGCCGCCTCAAATTACTTCTTTTGAGTCGGCTTCATGTTTTATTTACTTTATCTTATTGCTGGTTTTCCTGAGACTGGTTTTCCTGAGATGGAGCTTCTTCAGATTGGGTTTCTTCAGATTGGGTTTCTTCAGATTCGCTTTCTTCAGATTCCGTTTCTATTCCTTTCCTATCTTCCGGTTCGAGATCACGATGTGTATAATTCTGGCCGTTATCTGTCAAATTTCCTGCATATAATTCAGGGTTGTCACTGAAAACCAGTGCGCATGACGGACTATCAAAACCATATTCTTTTCCTCCATAACGAATGGTTTCAATTCCAGAATCGATTTGCTGCCCATCCACTGGACAGACCGAATTAAATGCATTTGATTCTTCCCTGGCCTGAGATTGATCATCCTGTTTTGTTTCCGTTTGATCCCGCTGTGTTTGGGGTTGTTCCTGCGGTGTTTGGGATTGTTGTTCCTGGGGTGTTTGCGAATCATTCCCCTGTGTTTCATTTGTTTCTTGCGCCAAAGTACCTAAGCTGAGACCGGCCGCAATACATAAAATCAACGCAGATTTTAACATAGCTCTACTCCTTCATATAGTTATCGATATTTTAAAATAAACTATATTTATTGTTTATCAAATGAATCAATAGACATCTTTGAGCACGGTCAAGATTCAACAAAATCTTTTATCGATTTCCCGATAATTTCCGTCCATCCCATTTCAAAGCTTTTCTTAGCAAAATCAGGATTATTTGATCCGAAGCTTTCAATTCCTTCATATGTTAATTTCAGTCTGGTTTTATTTTCTGCAGGAAAAAGTTCAAAGGTTACAAGACTGCTGCCGGGATAATTTTCATATCTCCACGAATAAGATAATTTTTTTTCAGGTATTACTTCAATTATTTTACATAAGTGTAAATATTTTTCTCCGTTGAGTCCTTCCCCGTAGAACTGGAATTTAAAGCCTGTTTCAGCTTCAAATTCTGCAATATCAAAATACCATCGCTTCATTTGGGTTTTGTCGGTTAAAGCTTTCCATACTTTTGAGACAGGAGCATTAAGCACAACTTCTTTCATTATCGGCTCACTCTTGGCGGTTCTGCTCTTTCCGGTTTTTACTTTCATGTCATTTCTCCACAAAGTTTTTTAATGAATTTAATTTCTTATCCCAGAACATTTCAAAATACTTCAGCCAATCGGATGCTTCTTTAAGTTTATCATAGTTTGCACGGCAATGGCGGTCCCGTCCATGCTGCTGAACGTTTACCAGGCCGCACTCAGTGAGGATTTTCAGGTGCTTTGAAATTGCCGGGCGGCTCACTTTGAAATTTTCGGCTACTCCGTTTACCGTCAAATCCTCTTTAGATAAAATCATAATGATCTCTCTCCTTATAGGATCAGAAATAGCCTGGAATACATCTCTTCTAATTTCATTCATTTTAATACGTAACCGTTTGGTTACAAATATAACTGCAGACTTAAATTATTTCAAGTTTTTATTTTAAATAAATTTCAGTCTGTGCCGGTATTCACTTTTTAAAATCGATAAATAAAATGAGGATGGATCATCATTGCGGCTTACTGAACTAAATTTTCTTTTATTTTCTTATTAAGCTCCAGTGCATTTACAGGTTTTTGGATAAAAGGATAATGCAGTTTTTGTAATTCCTCTCCCAACGATTCCAGTCTGCTGGATGAAACCAATATTATAGGTATCCTTGTTTTGGATTTTATTACATTTGCGGCTTCAATCCCGTTCAAAGGTTCCTTAAAATTTATATCCATTAAAATCAAATCCGGTTTTCTCTCAAGTGCATAGTTCACAGCATCAGATGCTGAACTTACAATATTCACATGATCAAACCCGAAATATTTCAAGGTTCTTTTCAGATCCATCGAGATAATTGCCTCGTCTTCGGCAATTAATATTCTTGCATTCATAAAAAAAATATATATTCCGATCTACTTGTACAATTATTTTACTGATGTTGGTGTGATAAATTTCATTATTCTGTGGGATCTTCGTTGCTCTTAATCAAAATCCCCATTTATAAAGCAGCTTATGAACCTTAAAATTCTTGATTATCGACAAAATAATGCATTTTGAAACTTAAAATGAATAGGAATGAAAGACTTTGGAAGGAATAATACAGTAACGATTGCATTGGGGTTGCGGCTGGCTTTGAAAAAAAACTAGAGACAGTTGTATTTTTTAATTAATCCGCCGTTCTTCAGCCATCCGAGCCATCAGATTAGTTATTTCAAACCTTCATAGAAAAAAAAAGATGCTTTTAAAAGATATTCATTTATTTTACGAGGATATTTGAAAAATCTAAGAATGTCATATATCAACAAAAAATAACCCATAGGGGGACATATGCGAAAAAAATTTACATTCTTTTTCGTTTTAATCTTCGCTTCCTTTATTTCAGTATACTCCCAGGATACCGACAGCTCGGATACTAACGGCGAATGGGAAGAATGGGATGATTTTGAAGATGAAGAAGATACAAGTGATAACTGGAAACACTGGAATATGGATTGGGAATGGGATGATTTCCACGGGAAAGATTTCTTTAAAGATCCTAGTATCAGTTTAAGCTACGGCCTGGCAAATATGAATCTCAAAGGCTTTTCAGGCTCCTTCGCCGATCCCGGCCTGATTGAATTAAAGCTCGGGTATAGTACTCTGAGAGAGCTCGAGTATGACGCCATTGTCAATTATAAATACACATATCTCCAATTAAGCAACTTTACTCCTGAGCTTCGGGGTGGTTCAGATAATGCAGGCAAGATTAATACGGATATGTGGCGATTTGCTTTCGGAAGAGCAAGCGGATTCGGTTATAAAATCGGTAAAGACGCTGCTGTTATTCCATATTACTCAGGCTCTTTTACATGGTCAACGGTAGATTTTAAAGATTCAATTTCTAATTCAGCCGACAACGCAACTGCAGAATTATTTGATGAGGCATTCAGATTCGGAACCAGTGCAGAAGGCGGTATAAAAATTAAAGTCTTACCTGTTCTGACTCTTGAAGCAGGTTATGAAAGGTCAATTATATTTCCCCGCCACCTTTTCTGGAAATGGCTCGGCAGTGCAGGAATTGAACTCATCGGTCAATGGGCGCTTGATGAATTCATTGATAATATAATGGATTCTTCTCCGTATGCAGCCCCGGTTGTCAATTTTGTCCTGAAAAATGCTTTATCCTACGGAATATATGAATTGAGGCAGGAAAAAATGAATTGGCCTTTTGAAAGTGCCGCACCTCTTGCCTATGACCAGTTTAAATTCGGTGTAACGTTTGTTTTTTGAAACGCTGAGTAAAAGTTCAAGATCAAGTTCAAGTTCAAGAAGGAGAATACTTGAACTTGAACTTTTTTTCATACTCTCTCCCAAAATATGTTTTAACAAAGAGTTTGCTTCATCATCAGCACACGGCTTTCCATTCAATACTACTCAAACTTAATCTTCAAATTCACAATCTCCGTATCGCTTCCCAATCTAACCGGCGGACCCCATGTACCTACTCCGCTCGTTACGTAATATTGAGTATTTCCCTTTTTCAAATATCCCCGGCTTACTTCGTAAATAAGTTTTGTAATTAAATTAAGAGGAAATATTTGTCCGTGATGCGTGTGCCCCGAAAGCTGCAGGTCAATGCCGTTTCTTTCTGCCTCTTCCAAATTAAACGGAGTATGATCCAGGAG
>JBLNGL010000441.1:0-7037 GCA_050264735.1 Ignavibacteria bacterium
TCCGTTGAAGATCGGAATTCTTTAATAACCGTTTTAACAAATTCTGAACCGGTAACCGGAATAGTTAAGAATGCAGAAGAATCTAAAAGCATTGTAAATATAATTATTGATCTGATCCCGAGGAATCCTTTTGTCGATATTGTAAATGCATTTGATCCCAATTATAAAGGAGGAGGCCTTCTCGCTTTAATGTTCTTTTCCCTTCTGTTCGGAATTGCGATGGCGGCTGCAAACCAGGAAAAGATCGGCGGATTAACCAACATGCTGCAAGGTCTATATGAAGTTATAATGAAGATTATTGATTTTGCAATGAAGCTTGCTCCTTACGGAGTTGCAGGTCTGATATTTGCTACCGCATCTCAGCTCGGACTCCAGATAATCTCAATTTTGTTTTTATATGTTGCGGTAGTAATCTGCGGACTGCTGTTTCATTTTTTAGTTACATACGGAATAATAATTAAATATGGTTTGAAAAGAAATCCTGCAGTTTTTTTCAGAGATATAAGCGAAGTAATTATTACGGCATTTTCAACAAGCTCATCAAATGCAACCTTGCCCACATCGATCCGCACTTCTGTAGAAAAATTAAAATTAGATAAAGACATTTCTAATTTTGTCCTGACAATCGGATCTACCGCAAACCAAAACGGAACCGCATTATATGAAGGGATTACGGTTCTGTTTCTTGCACAATTCTACGGAATAGATCTCTCATTCGTTCAGCAGCTCATCGTAGTTTTCCTTTCAATACTTGCCGGGATCGGAACTGCAGGCGTGCCGGGCGGTTCTCTTCCGCTGGTGGTCGGAGTTCTTCAGACAATCGGAATACCCGCGGAAGGAATCGGAATTATTTTAGGAGTTGACAGAGTTCTTGATATGTCGCGGACAGTTGTAAACGTAACCGGCGATATTGTTCTGGCGGGATGGATTGACAGTACGGAAAAGAAATTGACATATAGTTGATTAGAGAAAATTATTACAAATTTTATTGACAAGGTCAACCATTATCCAACGGCTTTTTTTATCTTTTAATTCTTTTCCATTTTCCTTTTTCCATTTTCCTTTTTCCTTTTTCTTTGATCTTCTGATTTGAACTTACCCTTGTTATCCC
Organism: Ignavibacteria bacterium; assembly: GCA_050264735.1. Taxonomy (GTDB): domain Bacteria; phylum Bacteroidota; class Ignavibacteria; order Ignavibacteriales; family Ignavibacteriaceae; genus DATKLQ01. The sequence continues at coordinate 1,112 of JBLNGL010000441.1, forward strand.
TATTTTCTTCTCCAATCTTTTCCATAAAATAATTTTTAATGCAGCTCCCCAATAAAAAAACAGAATTAATACGCGGATTATCGTTAACCGCCGCCGTTATGATTACAGCCGGCTCAATGATCGGATCGGGTATTTTTAGAAAGCCGGCAACAATGGCAGGACAACTTATGTCGCCTGAGCTTCTGATTATTATCTGGATTGCAGCAGGATTAATTAGTTTTATTGGTGCATTGGTAAATGCCGAAGTCGCCGGTATGATCGATGCCACCGGCGGCCAATATGTTTATTTCAGAAAAATGTACGGCAACTTTATTGCATTCCTTTACGGCTGGTCAATATTTTCGGTGATCCAAACAGGAAGCCAAGCAGCTATTGCTTATGCATTTGGTGAATATCTTGGATATTTTATTAAATATCCTCAATTGTCTCAGGCATGGCAGGATTTTTCGGTTTACATGCCGTTTGTCGGACATATTCATCCCTTTGTTGAGATCGGGCCGAAAGCTGCCGCAATAACCTGCATCTTGTTCCTTACCTGGATTAATTATTTGGGAGTTGTTTTCGGCGGACTTGTTCAGACAGTTATCACATTTATTAAAATAGGATCGATAATTCTTTTATCGATTCTGCTTTTAACTTTCGGCAGCGGAAATCTTTCAAATCTTAATTCGGGATTTTTTATTCCTGAATCAACATTAAATAATTTGACCGCGGTAATCGGGCTGGCTTTAGCCGGGGCATTCTGGGCTTACGACGGATGGAATAATGTTACATTTGTTTCCGGTGAAGTAAAAAATCCTCAGCGGAATATACCAAAAGCTCTTTTATATGGAACCCTTATCGTGATCGGTGTTTATGTACTGGTGAACCTGGCTTTCCTTTATATACTCCCTATTGATGTCATGGCAAAATCTCCGTTAGTTGCTGCATCAGCCGCAGAAGCAATCTTCGGTAAAAACGGAGCGTCAATAATTACAATAGCTGTTATAGTTTCAACATTCGGTGCTGTAAGTGCAAGTATTTTAACCACTGCACGTGTCCAATTTGCAATGGCAAGAAATAAAATGTTTTTTTCTCCTTTAGGAAAGGTCCATCCAAAATTTGGAACTCCCCATATCTCTTTAGTTATTCAAGGTATATGGTCTTCTGTTTTGGTTATGACCGGCTCATTCGATACAATAACCGATTATGTTATTTTTGCTGCATGGACATTTTATATGCTCGGCGCATTCGGTGTCTATATTTTAAGAAAGAAAATGCCCGAGACGCCGCGTCCTTATAAAGTTTGGGGATATCCCTATACCCCGGCAATTTTTGTAGTATTCTCTTTCTTATTCTTGCTAAATTCTTTAATTGAAGATACAAGCGACGCTGCAATGGGAACAATCCTTATTTTGATTGGACTGCCGATTTATTTTTATTGGAAGTTCAAAAAAAGTCAAACTAATTAGTGATTTGTAATACTGAATAATTCACTCTGTTATGACTAACATTTCGTATATTTTATAAAGGAAATGTACGCTTCACAAAGATTTACTTTTATTTTATCCATAAGAAATTAACTTCCTCTCTTCATCAAAAACTATATAGGAGATACAATATGAAAGAATGTTATCAACGTTCTTTATTTCTTTTTGTCTCTCTCATCTTTGCTTATACAGTTGTTTCCGGAAATGCAAGTAAAAATGGAGAACTAATTGAAGATACTAAAAACCTAACTGCTAATGATTTAGTTCCGTGTGAACTACTAACAGCAGAACAAGTCGAAACAGTTTTGCCCGGATCTGATGAAGGTTACACAGCTGCATCGGGAAATTCTCTTATGGAAGGAGTTAAGTCTTATCAATGTTCTTACAATAATGATAAATATGATTTATTCACTGTAATTATTCATATTGCCTCTTCTGAGAAAGATTTTGAATGGATTAAACCGAAAAAAAGTATTCGTGAATCCTACGAAGATGCAAAGAAGTTACAAATAGGAGACGGAGGCTGGTTGTATGGAAATCCTGATGACATGAAAGTAGAAGTAGCAAAGGGGTTCTCAGTAATTCAGTTGGAATTGAGTTCCGATAAAGCCAAAGAAAAAGGCAATGCTCTTATTGAACTTGCTGCTATCCTTGTAAAGAAGATTAAATAATTTCGCATGAATTCTCTTCGGAAAGAAAAAAATTTTCTCAGGATATTAACAATTATACTCGCTATAGCTTCTTTACTGGATTATTTAGGACAATGTTCGAAATAGAATCAATTTCCGTGGTTACTCTAAATATTTATCTTGTGCTTGCACTTCTTTGGGTATTAATTATGGGAATCACTTTATTAAAGCAACGTTTGCTGAACGAAAACTGAATTTTTTCGGTAAAGAAAATATTTTCTCTCTTTATTGTTCTAAAGACCGACTATTTTTTTGAACGCTCTTTTGTTTTCATATTTCCCCTGATTTATTTTGTTTGGAAAGAGGCTTTATTTTGTACCTAAAATAATATTTTTTCCAATAAATGAACATATACTTTGTCCATCCTTTTTGATTTAATAGTGCCCTTAAACTTCCTTAATATTTTAATAAATTACATAGCTAAAATTTTCTTTTTTTCACAACTTTTTTAAGCAGTTGATGCAAAGCTCGTATCACAGATTATTAATCTGTGATTCTGAATTTAAAATGGAAGCAAAAACATTTCATCGGCGGAATCTTCCTCATTTGCATTATGACGAAGGAATTTATTTCATAACCTATCGTTTAACGGATACAATTCCATTGCAGGTTTTAGAACAATATCATGAAGAATTAATCACGAAAGACATTAAGGAATTGAACACAAAGCAGATAATATTTTTCCAAAAATACGATGATACCTTGATAATGCCTTACATGGTCTGAGATTGCTAAATCAAGAGGGCAAATTTTGGCATGATGAAAGTTTTGATAAACTAATTAGAACTGATCTTGAACTTTATAATATAATTAACTATGTAATAAATAATCCCGTAAAAGCCGGATTAGTCGATGATTGGACTAAGTGGAAACATACTTATCTGGCAAAGGAATACCGCTGGTAACTTCGTATCACAGAATATTATTCTGTGATACGTTTTATGGTGCACCACAGAATCCGTTGTACGGTGAATGGTGTAACACTATGGAAATTAAATGAGCAAAAAATTCATAATTATCGATGCAATGGCGCTTGCCTATAAAGCTTATTTTGCTTTCATGAGCAGACCATTAATTACTTCTAAAGGCGAACCCACTTCCGCCGTATACGGGTTTATCAATCAGCTGCTTAAAATACTTGAGGATAATAAGCCAGACTACATTGCCGTTGCGTTCGATGCCCGTGAAAAAACTTTCAGGCATGAACAGTATTCGGAATATAAAGCGGCCAGACATGCAATGCCGGATGATATGATCCCGCAGCTTGATAGAGTTAAAGAAATAATTGATGCTTTAAAAATTCCTATTTATATCTCGCCGAAATATGAAGCCGACGATATAATCGGTACAGCAGTTTGTAAAGCCGAAGACAATGGCTTGGAATCTTTCATTATAACTCCGGATAAAGATCTTAATCAGCTTGTAAATGAAAATGTAAAGGTTATTCGTCCCGGCGGAAAGACGGGTGAGGAAATTGTCATTTATGATGTAAATAAAATTAAAGAAGAGTTCGGCTTTAATCCTAAACAGATGGTTGATTACCTTGCATTGATCGGAGATTCCTCAGATAATATTCCGGGTGTTGCCGGCATCGGTCCGAAATCGGCAATTCCGCTCATACAAAAATACGGTTCCGTTGAAGGAATTTACGAACACATTGAAGAAATTGAGAAACCTTCTTTAAAGAATAAATTGATTGAAGGGAAAGATAAAGCATTACTTTCAAAAATCTTAGCGACAATTCACTGTGAAGTTCCGATTGAGCTCGACTTTGAAAAAATTAAATTTAAACAACCTGATTTTGATAAGCTGCGTGAGCTTTTCGTTGAACTTGAATTTAAAACACTATACAATAGACTTCTTACAGTTTACTGGAATGGGAAAAAATCACCGCTTAGCGGGGAAGCCGAAGAAGACATTCCGGCATCAGGGAAAGAACTTTCCGGATACGATCCAACTAAAGTAAAATATGTTCTTATAAAAGATTTGAAAGCTGCTCAGGAGTTAGCGCAAAATCTTTCAAAAGCATCTCTTTTCTCTTTCGATACCGAGACCAATGCATTGAATTATAATATTTCCAAATTAGCCGGTGTTTCATTTTGCGCTAGACCAAATGAAGGGTACTATGTCGCTTTAAATCCTTTTATGGATGGCGATCTATTTACTCCTGAAAATTTAAACGACAGACTGCCTGTAAAAGAATTTGTCAAAATTTTTAAGCCTGTATTTGAGAATAAAAAGATTAAAAAAGTCTGCCAGAACGGAAAATTTGATATTGCATCGCTTAGGAGCATCGGAATAGAATTAGAGAATTTTTATTTTGATACAATGCTCGCAAGTTATGTGCTGGATCCCGATCAGAAGCATGGAATGAATGAGCTTTCAGAAAAATATCTTAAATATAAACCTATTCCTCTTTCAGATTTGCTTGGGCCGAAGAAAGATTCATCAAAAATCTTTGATGTGGATTTAAATTCAATTTCATGCTACTCATGTGAAGATGCCGATATCACTTACAAACTATATGAAAAGTTATCTAAAGAAATTGAAAAAGAAGGATTAACCGAGTTAGCTTATAAAGTGGAATTTCCGCTTGTCCCGGTTCTTGAGGATATGGAACGAACCGGAGTTAAAATTGATCTGGAAGCATTAAATATTTTAAGCAGCGACCTTCAGGTAATGATGAATGATTATACAAAGAAAATATACGACTGCTGCGGAGAAGAGTTTAATATTAATTCCCCTAAGCAGCTTCAGGAAATTCTTTTTACAAAATTAGGATTGCGTAAAGGGAAAAAAACTAAAACAGGTTTTTCAACAGACGCACAGGCTCTTGAGTACTTAAGGAATGAGCACGAAATAGTTGCACATATTCTTGATTTCCGGCAAGTGTCAAAATTAAAATCTACATACACCGATGCTCTTCCGAATTTGATTGAACCCGGCACAGGAAGAATTCATACGACCTTTAATCAAGCAGTTGCTTCAACCGGCAGATTAGCGAGCTATGATCCGAATCTTCAGAATATTCCTATCAGATCCGACCTTGGAAAAGAGATAAGAAAAGCTTTTATTCCGCGGGACAAAGACCATGTAATTTTAAGTGCCGATTACTCACAGATTGATCTCCGGATTATGGCTGGTATATCAGGAGATGAAGGGCTTGGGAAAGCATTTAAAAACAAGGAAGATATTCATAAGAGTACCGCTGCATTAGTTTTTATGGTTGATCCGAAAGACGTTACTCCGGACATGAGAAGAAAAGCAAAGGAAGTTAACTTCGGAATTCTTTACGGCATAGGACCGTTCGGATTAAAAACACGTTTGGGTGTTTCTCAAACGCATGCAAAAGAAATTATTGATACATACTTCAGTACTTTTAAGCGAGTAAAGAATTTTATGGATGAATCTATTCTAATGGCTAAGCAGAAGGGTTACGCGGAAACTTTATTGAAGCGTAGAAGATTTCTCCGTAATATTAACAGCAGCAATCATGTGGTAAGGCAGTTTGAAGAAAGAGTTGCAATCAACATGCGTGTTCAGGGAACTGCGGCGGATATGATTAAGCTGGCGATGATAAATATTTATAATGAATTGAAGAAGAGGAAAGCAAAGACTAAGATGGTTCTGCAGGTGCATGATGAATTAGTATTTGATGCTCACAAAAATGAAATTGATGAGCTGCGTCCATTAATAAAAGAATTGATGGAAAATGCTTTGCCTTTAAATGTTCCTGTTGTTGCAGATACAGGGATCGGCGACAATTGG
>JBLNGL010000442.1:0-2701 GCA_050264735.1 Ignavibacteria bacterium
CTCCAGCAGATTATCAGACGGAGGATTAGTAGACTGAATGATAAAAATATCGGATCCGCGTATATTTTCACCGTACTTAACCCAAATCTCACCGTCGCTGAAACGCTTGAATTCTACAAAACCTAACGGCTTATTCAGGTTTTTAGAGATTTTTTCGGCTAATGCGACATTTGATCTGCCGGAAAAAATTTTAAAGTTGCTGGCAGCCATTATAAATCCATGCTAAATTCGCAAAAACAGAATCAAAATATAAAGAAATCGGTTAGGCAAGTCAATAAAAAGAAGGTATAAAATTTTTCAATTAGCTCTTCTTTTTACGGAAAAGGAATATAATTACAACTAAAAGTACGAACCCGGAAAGAATATAGATCCAGTAAGGAGTTTCCTTCAGTTTGTAGGGGCGGAATGTAACCGAAATAGTTTTCCCGCTACCGATTTCCGAAAGTTTATACTGCCAAATTAAAGTTCTTCCTTCGGTTTTTACTGCATTATGAGTAATTATATCGCCGGAAAACTTATATTTATAAATAACCTCATAAGCACCTTCGTCAAATCCGAAACCCGTTGCAAAAGGCTGAATAAATTCTGAAAATATTTTTTGTCCGGCAGCCCCGTCTTTTAAGGAAAACTTCGAATCCTTGAAGGCTTTAGTTTTGTTCAAAGAGTCAATATGAGTAAATGAAAGCTCTACAGCTGCATGAATTGTAGTATCGGAGGAATCCGTAAAAACTTCTATATTTTCGACAGTGCTGTAAGGTGATGAAAATCCGTTTCTTATGGAATCAGGATTGAAAATGCCGATTCCCATTTTATCGAGCATGGCTGAACCTTCTATGCTGGGCAAAGGCATCCAGTAGTTAATAACCATTTTTCCCGATCCATCGGGGTATAACTGCACATCCTGTATATAATTTAAACAGCCTGTAAAAGAGACGGAAATCAATATTATTGAAACTATATTTTTCAAAATGTATCTAATTAGCAATGAAAAAACTATTGACGAAAGTTAATGAAGTATCCGATGAAATTTATAGAAAAAAACAGAATTTTTCATTAAGTTGTTAATTAAATTTAAGGAAGGAATATGCCTACATACGAATATAAATGTATAGTGTGTGGAAATAAATTTGAAATATTTCAGTCGATGAAAGATGAACCCGTAAAATCATGTCCAAAATGCGGCGGGAAAGTAAAAAGACTTATAGGATCCGGCTCAGGTCCCATTTTTAAAGGAACCGGTTTTTATCAAACCGATTATAAAAACAAATCAAATTCGAACAAAGGTGATAAAAAGAAATCGGATTAATTGATAAAATATCTTGTATTTTCAGGAATAACCTCAAGCAATCAGCTTGAGGTTTTCAATTTTAAAGAAAAGGAAATTAAAAATCGGCACCCAGCGAGATATAAAATTTAGGTTGTGTAAAACGATCTACATTATATGCCCATGCTACATCAAATCTTACCAGAAAGTAGAGGAAAAAGATTCTAGCGCCCAAGCCTGTTCCCATGAGAAGATCTTTTGAAACAACTGCTCCATTTATATTTCTTTCAAAAAACCGAAGATCTTTATTTTCATTCCAGGCTGCTCCGGCATCAAAAAAAGCTACCCCCTGAATATTGCTGAATAATATGGGAAGAGCTCCGGTAATGAAGTATCTAATTAAAGGAAATCTGAATTCTATGTTCATCAATCCGTATCTACTGCCGATTCTTTCCGCATAATCGTAACCTCTTAGCGGAAGAGCAGGAGTTAAAAAAGCAAAATCGGAGGCAGATTCAATTGGAATTTCTGTTGTCGCAAAATTCCTGTTGATCCAATTCTCAATTCCGCCAATAAAAAACTTTTGGGGACTTTCTCCGCCGGAATATCCTCCTGATAATCTGAATGCAAAGGAATAGTCATAACCTAACCTGAAATATTTTCTATAATCTCCAAGTAAGGAAAAAAAGCTCAGGTTTTTATCATTCATACCCGGATTACCCAGCAGATCCAAGCGGTATCGGGAACCATCAATAGGAGAAGTGTATCCCCATAAAACATTATCATGAACAAAGCTTAAAGTTGGAATAATATAGGAGACCTTTTGCGTAACTTCAAATGGATTATCTAAATTCTCCTGGGATATATTGAGCCAGCTTAAACCGGCATCGAGCCTGTAGAATCTGCTCAACGGATAACTTCCCGAAATTACCGCGCCGAAATTTCTAAACCTGAATAAATTCGATGTAAATCCTCTGTTTAAGTAAACAAATCTGGCGGTATGGAAACCTTCAATTCCAAAATTAATTCTGCCGGGGAGGTAATAATAAGCTAATCCGTAATCGCTGTTCTTCAGGTCAATCTGCAGACTGGTAACTCCTATTAACCTATGATTACCGAGTACATCGCTGAAAGAAATGACGGTAGTACCAAGTAATCCGTATAATGAGCTGTAGCCGGCATTAGCATAGATTATGTCGGGCGAAAATGTAATTTTGTATTTATTTACCGCATAGTTTCCGTTGGTATCGAGATTGTCCGATAGTTTAAATTTCTCTCCATTATTTTCCGTGTCGCTGCCGAGCAGATTAATTTTCGAGCTAAATACATAATTATTAAAATCTATTTTTACCGAATCGCCATAGACACTGGTAGTATCAACATATTCGCCGGTAAATATATTACTAGTATCACTGCTGTCGGTAACGGGGGTATCGT